>JASFOJ010000066.1:0-24316 GCA_050116575.1 Gammaproteobacteria bacterium
ACTAACACCTGATCAATTTCTTTCACGTGGTTTGTTTCTCATTTTGTTGTTGCTAATGTTGCGCGTTCCAGACCCATTGTAGCATTTGCTACAAGCATCAACCCTATTAATCCCTGTAATTACAGCAAGTTATGAGTTGGCACGGCGGATGCTCTACAAGTTAAAGAAGTCCGCTAACGATGCGCTCGATGCGCCGGAGGAGCTATGAAGGCAAAAGATATCGCCGAGTTGTTAGACGAACCGGCATGTAACCACAATAAGAAGTCGAAGTCCGGTTGTGCGAAGCCAAAACCCGGTGCGACCGCGGGGGGCTGTGCGTTTGACGGTGCGCAAATCGCGTTGTTGCCTATTGCCGATGTTGCACACATTGTCCATGGCCCCATTGCCTGTGCCGGAAGTTCCTGGGACAACCGTGGTACCCGTTCATCGGGTCCGACGCTTTACCGTCTGGGTATGACGACGGATTTAACCGAACAGGATGTTGTAATGGGGCGTGGAGAAAAGCGCCTGTTTCACTCCATTAAGCAAGCGGTCGAAGATTACAACCCGCCGGCGGTATTTGTTTATAACACCTGCGTGCCCGCATTGGTGGGTGACGACATCCTTGCGGTGTGCAAGTCGGCGGAGGAGCGGTGGGGCGTACCCGTTGTGCCCGTGGATGCCGCCGGGTTTTATGGCACTAAAAATTTGGGTAATCGTATCGCGGGCGAAGCCATGGTGAAGTACGTAGTGGGTACCCGCGAACCTGATTCTCTTCCATCCGGAAGTGAGCGGGAAGGCATCAAAGTTCATGATGTCAACCTGGTTGGTGAATACAACATTGCCGGGGAATTCTGGCACGTATTGCCGTTGCTGGATGAACTGGGTCTCCGGGTCTTGTGTACGCTGTCGGGTGACGCGCGTTACCGGGAAGTGCAAACCATGCACCGTTCACAAGCCAACATGATGGTGTGTTCAAAAGCCATGATCAACGTGGCGCGTAAGCTACAAGAGCAATACGGTACGCAGTGGTTCGAGGGCAGTTTCTACGGTATTACGGATACTTCCCACGCGTTGCGGGAGTTCGCGCGAATCATCAATGATCCCGATTTAACGGAACGAACCGAAGCCTTGATTGCGCGCGAAGAAACGCGAATTCACGAAGCGCTGCAGCCGTGGCGTGAACGCCTAAAAGGCAAGCGCGTATTGCTGTATACCGGCGGCGTCAAGTCGTGGTCAGTGATTTCCGCGTTACAGGATTTGGGTATGGTGGTTGTGGCCACGGGTACCAAGAAATCCACTGAAGAGGACAAGGCGCGAATTCGTGAATTGATGGGTGAAGATACCAAGATGATTGAAGAAGGCAGTCCAAAGGCCTTGTTGCAAGTGGTAAAAGATTATAAAGCCGACATACTGATCGCCGGTGGCCGCAATATGTATACCGCATTAAAAGCGAAACTGCCATTTCTGGATATCAACCAGGAAAGGGAGTTTGGCTACGCAGGCTACGAAGGTATGTTGGAACTGGTGCGTCAATTGGCGCTGACGCTGGAAAGCCCGGTTTGGGAATCCGTGCGTAAACCCGCACCGTGGGCTGCAACAACAACGACCACGGGCCAACAGTTGGTGGTTAACGGTTAGATATCGATTAGGTATCAATGTAGCCCGGATGAAGCAACGCGGAATCCGGGACAACTTTTAAAGAATACACGTAATAGCGAAATATAACATGGCAGAAATCGTAAAACGGAACAAAGCATTATCGGTGAGCCCTTTGAAGTCCAGTCAACCGGTTGGAGCTTCGTTGGCGTTCCTCGGTATTAACCGAGCAATCCCCATGATGCATGGCTCCCAGGGCTGTACCGCGTTCGGCAAGGTATTTTTTGTCCGCCATTTTCGTGAACCTATTCCCTTGCAAACCTCGGCGATGGATCAGGTCAGTTCAGTGATGGGCGCTGATGATAATATTGTGGAAGGATTGAAAACCATCTGTGAAAAATCCAAGCCCGCTTTGGTCGGTGTACCAACCACCGGGTTGTCGGAAACCCAGGGCACGGATGTCACTGGTGCCGTCAGGACATTCAGAAGCAAATATCCGGAATACAACGACATCAAGGTCATTCCAGTAAATACACCGGATTTCACCGGCTGCCTGGAAACCGGCTATGCCGCAGCGGTAGAAGCCACGATCAAGGAATTGGTCTCCAACGCGGAAGAAGCCGGGACCCGGCCTGGTCGCAGAAAAAAGCAGGTCAACGTTTTAGCTTCTTCATATCTTACCCCGGGTGATATCGAAACCATTAAGGAAATTATTGAAAGCTTTGGCTTGCGGCCCTGTGTATTGCCGGATTTGTCTGAATCGCTGGACGGACATATGACTGAAGACAATTTTAGTCCGGTCACTATCGGCGGCACGCCAGCCATTGAATTCGAAACTCTGGGCGACGCCGCGGCGACTGTCGTCATCGGCCCGTCTCTGTACAAAGCCGCCGATATTCTGAAGGAGCGAACCGGCGTCGCCGACTACCGTTTCGACCATTTGATGGGACTGGAAGCGACGGACGATTTTATCCTGGCGTTGACACAAATCTCCAACAATCCGGTACCGGAAAAACTGACCCGCCAGCGGGCCCAGCTACAGGATGCCATGTTGGATACGCATTTTATGATTGGTATGGCAAGAGTTGCGATTGCTGCCGATCCGGATTTATTGAATGCGTTTGGCCAGTTGGTCAAAAGCATGGGCGGTGAAATTGTTGCCGCCGTTGCACCGACGCGTGCCAGTATTTTGAAACACTTTCCTGCCGAAACCGTAAAAATTGGCGATCTTGAAGATTTGGAAAAACTGGCGATGGAAAACAACGCTGAATTGATTGTCGGAAATTCTCACGCCGCGGAATCCGCTGCCCGTCTGCAGTTGCCACTGTTCAGGGCCGGTTTCCCGCAGTACGACCTGATTGGCGGTTATCAGCGCGCATGGGTAGGTTATAAAAATACCCAACAGACACTGTTTGACCTTGCGAATTTGATGCTTGCCAATAATCAGCATGAAGTGGAAGCTTATAAATCTGTTTATGCGCAAAAACCTGAATATTGGGCAACCGAAGATACGTTATTAGCTGAAACACCAGAGGAGACGGAGCATGGGGCTGCAACGGCGCATGCAGGTCATTGATAGCGGCAATTCGAATGGCGAAGAATTAACATCCCTGGATGCGGCCATCAAGATTGCATTTGCGACGTCGGACCTGGTTCACGTTAATCAGCATTTTGGATCTGCTGAAGGTTTTGCCGTATATGCAGTTACTCTGGATGAAGACAAATTGCTGGAGGTTAGTCAATTTGGCCAACTTGACCAGGATGGTGACGAAGACAAGCTGGTCGCGAAACTGTCGGCACTGGAAGGTTGTGCGGCGGTCTACTGCCACGCTGTCGGGTCGTCAGCCGTCCGCCAGTTGGTGGCCCGCGGTATACAACCAGTTAAAGTCAACGACAATATTGCTATTAGCGACCTGATTGAATTGTTACAGGACGAAATGCGTTCCGGGCCCTCAGCCTGGTTGGCAAAAGCCATTGGTTATCAAAAAGGTCCCAATATGGGCCGTTTTGACGAGATGGAAGCGGAAGGTTGGGACGAGTAATCTTGTGCTTTGAACTTTGATTGCGTGTGCACAACGCACACAGCGTGGAATTATTAACGAGTGGTGGAGAAGGCAATGGCAGAAGCAGCTTTAGTGGTAGAGGAAAACGATCCGTTGTTGGAAACGGAGTTTATGAATGAAATGGTTAAGCAAATGCGCGCTATCGATACCTATGATACCTATGAGGGTTGGAGCGCGGCAAAAATCCTGGATCCATTTGTGATGACCAAGGAACGCAAGGCGGAAATACCCGTTATCGGTGATCCCGACGAAATCACCATGGCCCGGGTGAAAGTATTCTACAACGCCATATCGGCGTTAATCGAAAAGGAATGCGGCTTGATGGCGGTACCGCTTATTAATTTAAGCCATGAAGGTTTTGGTCGGGCGATTATTACAGTGGGCAAGCTGGTGGTCATGGATAAGACCTTGCGTGATGTTCATCGTTTTGGTTTCAAAAGCCTGTCCAAGATGAAAGACGACGCGGATAAATATTTGTCCGTGGCGCTGGAAATCATCGGGAAATATCCGGAAGTGGCTGGTATGTAAAGGTAGTTGGTACGTAAAGGTAAAAGGTACGCGAGGTGTGTTATGACGGAAGAAGAGCTGAAAGCATTGGAGAAAGAAGTCAAAAAACGTAAACGTATCGCAAGTGAATGGGCTTCACAACTGCATGACCTGGTTGAAGACCGCTTGCCGGGTGCATTTGAGGAAATTCATGATATGGCGCAATCTACCTATGATGCTTGCAAAGAGTGGAAGGAAGCCAGTGAACGGCTGAAAGAGGCGCAGTCGGCATAGGTTTAACGGATATAGGGGAAATACGCAATGTCAATGATAACCGGTATAACGAGGGGCGGCGGTGAATGGGTTCCAGCGTTCATCGTTTCCCTTAATCAGGATAATTGCATCGGCTGCGGCAGGTGTTTCAAGGTTTGTCCGCGCGAGGTTTTTGAACTGGTCGAACGGGAGATCGATGACGACCTGGACGATGAAGACGATGATGGATTTTCAGACGATACGACAATGGTAATGGCGATTGCCAATGCCATGGATTGTATAGGTTGTCAGGCGTGTTCGAAGGTTTGCCCGAAAGATTGCCAGACTCATGAGCCCCAGCCGCCCATCGCGGCGTAACGGTCGAATTTAAACAATATAACTATGAGGTTGTAGAAGTATGCCAAAACCCGAAAAACACGTATTTGTTTGCTCCCAAAACCGGCCGGCCGGGCATCCCCGCGGCTCCTGTGGCGAAAAGGGCTGTATGTCCGTGTTGGAAGAATTCCTGCTCGAACTGCAAAAGCGCGATTGTTACGACAAAATCGCCGTCACCAATACCGGTTGTCTCGGTCCCTGTGATCGCGGGCCCAATGTGTTGGTGTATCCGGAAGGTGTCATGTATGGCGGTGTTACGAAAGAAGATGTCGCTGCGATATTTGACGAGCATTTGATGGAAGACAAACCGATCGAACGGTTGATGATGCCATCCGAGATTTGGGGATAACAGCCATGTCCGTTCTGCCTTTCCATGAAGACCGCGTCATGTTTGGCACTAATATCCCGGTGGATATCAATGCCTGTTTGCAAAAAGCGGTAGCAGCATATGATGATTCTGAGTTGGCGGAGAAGTTGTTGTGGCAGGCACAACGAATGGAGCCTGATCAGCTTGAGGTTTATGTGGCGCTATACAAGTTCTATTTTTATAAGAATCGCCTTGATGAGGCGGAAGATGTAGTGTTTATGGCGTTGCAAAAATCCGCGAAGCTGGGTAATTTCGATGCAGACTGGAATTCATTGACGTCATCCTCAACAAATTGGTATTGCACCGAAAATCCTCAGCGTTTGTATTTATACGCATTGAAAGCATTGAGTTTTATACGGCTCAGGCAAAATGATGTTGATGATGCTGAAAGTATTTTAGCTAAACTGGAGGAACTGGATCCGACGGATCAGGTGGGTGGCTCGGTATTACAGTCGCTTGCAATGGCAATGCGGGACGAGTGCTAAAAGGGATTCTGTGGAAATTTTGTCGGTTGATGCAATATCTGTGAGTTAACATGATTTACTGCTATAAGGTGTGCGATGCACAGCCTACGCACACCCTAGATAGTGTAGCGAGGAATTTAGCAACGAGGGTTTTAGTGGTGAGGGTTTAAGGGTTTTAGAATATTTTTGGTCTTTTAACAGGTGCGGTGTCAACAATGAGCGGAAGCAATTTTGCAATGACGGATTGCGGTAATAATTTGCAAGACCGATGGGAACAAGTTAAAGAAATGGGCGAATTGATCTGTGCGGCTTTATCCAATGAGGTGGCTAAAATCGGTCTACAGGAAAAAGCGCTGGCGACCGCGCCGTGGGAGCGCGCCGCTTTCGAACTGCAGCGCGATCCGGCCAGTGGTCAATCCAGTCTGGTGGGGCAATGGAAGAATGTCAACGGACAGCGCGTTGGCAATATTATATTTCATTGTGACGGAAGTTTTTTTGCCGAATACGACGTTATCGAGCCGCACCCTCGGGACCAGCGCTGGTTTGTTGAAGCGGTTAACGCCTGGGGTAAAAATGATACCATCAAGGCCGAACTGCGTTTATTGCCGGCCGTTTCCTAGTCACACGACGCCGTGATGTAGTTGGGTTGAAGGGTCATGTCTGGTTACTGGGAGATTTACGATTTACTCATTTCGAGGGCTCGATCGCAAGCTTTAGATACCGTCATCAAACAAGCTACAATCGGATTAACCTGGACCCTTTGTCAAAGTCATTCTCCTCAAGGTATTTTTACGGGATTATCGATGAGTCCCGGCCAGTATACCCGCACCTTGCCATGGTCTGGAACATTAACTCAAAGCCCCATTAAAGATATTGTACCGTGGATCAAGAGCTGGAATCCTTTCGAAGCCGCAATTGGGATGGCGGCTACCAATGCATTGATTAACCAACATTCGTCGCTTTGCGGGACAGCCGTTCCCACGGCATCGTCAACTGCGCCTAATCTGGCGGTGTTCGACTATTTTTTGCCTAGATTAAAGAATAAAAAAGTTGTTGTAGTCGGCCGCTATCCGGGACTGGAGCAACTCCAGGCAATGGCGGACTTGACGGTCCTGGAAAGAGCCCCGGTAGCTGGAGATTATCCTGACCCCGCTTGTGAATACCTGCTTCCGGAAGCGGACTGGGTCTTTCTCACCGGTAACTCCATTGCCAATAAGACGTTTCCACGCCTGGCGGAACTATCGCGTGATGCCGTGACGGTATTGATGGGACCATCGGTACCCTGGCTAAAGGAATGGCAGGAATATGGCATCGATTTTCTAGCCGGGATACGGGTAGTCGATTCGAACTTATTGCAGGCGACCGTTTCGGAGGGCGGCGGCGTACGTATATTTGATCGCGCCGTACAGTATTGTGTCCTGGACTTAAGTTGTGATGATATACAGAACCTGAAAACCAATATCGCGGACCTGGTTGCCCAGCGTGAACACCTGAAAACGGAAATGGATGCCTGGTACGCGCAAACCACCGGTAACAAACGCAGTCGTTTTCCCAAGTGGGCCTTGTTAGAGCAAACTGACCGCCAATTATCGTTGTTGGATTTACGATTCAAGCGCCAGTGGGGTGCAAGGTACTCCACCTGATAGCCAGTATTGTCACAAAACTCACAATATAAAGTCATGGTGGCACGGGAAATTGTGGCGTTTGTTACACGATAATCCGTCGTGACGAATACTGCCTGATAACCCCCGAAGAACCAAGGAGTTACAGCTCACGTAATGGGCTGTCCGGTGGCGTAGATTCTGCTATGCAGTTATTAACAAATATTTGAGTGCCTGGAACTAGAAAATTGATATTGGGATGTATAAACCATGAGAATTGGTAAATATCGTTTTATTGCAAGTGTGGTGGTCTTTTTTGGGTTGGTTAGTTCCTGTTATGCTCAAAAAATTAGCGTAGCCGTTGCCAGCAATGCACTGGCTGCTGTAAAAGTCATAGGCGCTGAATTTGAGAAGCAGACCGGTCATGTCGTGCAAATCAGTAGTGGTTCCACCGGAAAATTGTATTCACAAATCGTTAACGGTGCACCCTATGATATATTCCTCGCCGCCAACGAGCGTGAACCAAAGAAACTGGAAGCCTCACATTTTACCGTTCCCAACAGCCGGTTTACTTACGCGACGGGTAAGTTGGTTGCATGGAGTCCCGATAAATTCCTGGAACATGTTAAACACATTAATGAAGTACTGGTGTCGAAATCCGTTGTCCGTATAGCTATTGCCAATCCTAAAACAGCACCCTACGGCCTGGCGGCACAACAGGTGTTACACAAGCTGGGTGTCTGGGAGCAATTGCAATCTAAAATTATTCACGGAGACAATGTTTCGCAAACCTATCAATTTGCCATGACTAACAATGCCCAGGTGGGGTTTGTTGCCAAGTCACAAATACAAAGCAACTTGAATTATTCCAAAGGCAGTTTTTGGGAAGTGCCGTCGCAACTCTATTCACCTATCAGGCAACAGGCCGTGATGCTGTCGCGTACTACTCATAAAGCGTTGGCCAATGAATTTATAAAGTTCCTGAAAAGCGACAAGGTTAAAGCCATCCTTACAACGCAGTTTGGCTATGGAGCCGAATCCACTGGAGCAAGTAGCTAGTGGACAATGCTGTTATCAATGCTCAGCCCGTCTGGTTAACGCTGCAATTGGCCGGCATAACGGTGCTGGTGCTGTTGATAGTGGGCGCTCCTATTGCCTGGTGGTTGGCGCGAACCAGGAGCAAATTCAAGGTCCCTGTTGAGGCCGTCACAGCATTACCGCTGATTTTGCCGCCAACGGTTTTGGGATTTTATTTGCTGGTGTTTATGGGCGCCAATGGTCCTCTGGGTCAACTATGGATGGATATTACCGGACATCCGCTGTCCTTTAGTTTCGCTGGTCTGGTTGTCGCCTCCTGTATTTATTCCCTACCATTTGTTGTGCAACCATTACAGGGGGCCTTCGAAACACTGGACCGGCATGCTGTCGAAGCTGCCTGGACATTGGGAGCGTCCCGTACCAAAACATTCTTTACGGTAATCGTTCCGCAGGCTCGCCGCGGACTGCTCACCGCGGTTGTTTTGGGGTTTGCGCATACCATGGGTGAGTTCGGGGTAGTATTAATGGTTGGTGGAAATATACCCGGCCAGACGCAAGTAGTGTCAATCGCCATTTACGAACATGTTGAAACCATGGCCTACGGAACAGCGCATGTTATGTCGGCCGGGTTGTTGTTGTTTTCGTTTGCCGTGCTGTTTTTGGTCTATGCAATAAACCGTCGATGGCATTTTGGGATGCAGCATTGAGTATTAACAATGGTTAAAAGCCAGAGCCGTCTATGAAAGAGCTTGGGATGAACATCGAACTTCGCCGCAAGTCCTTTAACCTGCAGGTTAAAGTTGGGGTTCCTAAACAGGGTATAACTGCATTGCTGGGACCGTCTGGCAGTGGTAAGAGCACGATACTGAGAATTCTGGCAGGACTGGAACATCCACAAGCTGGCCGTATTGCGAACGAAGGTACTGTCTGGTTCGACAGCGGTTCCAGGGGTCGAAACAAAATATTTTTACCGCCACAAAAGCGCAAAGTAGGTGTTGTTTTCCAGGACTACGCATTGTTTTCCCATTTAACCGTGGCCCAAAATGTCGCCTATGGCTTGTCGCGTAAATTGGCGAAAACACAAGTCGCCCACTGGCTTGAACGTTTGCACTTGCAGGAATACCGGGGTCGCTTTCCCCATCAGCTTTCCGGCGGTCAACGGCAGCGGGTGGCGCTGGCGCGTGCAATGGTAACCGAACCGGATTTGTTGTTGCTGGATGAACCGTTTTCCGCCCTGGATGTCAATCTTCGTCAATATTTGCGGGATGAATTGAAGTCCATAATCGACGAGACGCGTTGCCCGGTCATTATGGTTACTCATGACCTGAATGACGCCCGGCATATTGCCGATAGAGTGGGTGTATTAGTCCAGGGGCGGATGCATTGTTATGGTCCTACAACGCAGGTGTTCGCCGATCCTAAAAGCCACGAAGCAGCAAAAATTTTGGGCTGGCGTAATTTTTTAGCTATCCGGGAATTTAAGGGAAACACTGTAAAAGGCGCCTGGGGAACTTTGAAACTGCCGGCCGATGCATCACCGGACGCGGAATGGGTAGCCATTCGCTCGGAGCACATCCGGTTTGCCACGCCCGAGCAAAAAAATGTTATTAACGCCACGGTTGAAAGTGTGACTGAGTTGGGGGCAGTGCGACTCATACAGTGCGGTCTTGCCGGCGGTGGTTCTGTATATATTGATTATGCCTGGGATAAGCCAATACCAACACCGGGCGCATCCGTGCGCTTGTCATTTCCCATGCAGTATTTACGTCTGTTAGGCAGAACGCCGATCAACTGGAATGCCGGCTCGTCAGCGTTGACCAGTCCGATAACGGGTACGCTGTAATTATCATAAAGTAGTCGTCGCTAGTGGCGTGTGCCGCGTGCTCGAAGACTATTATTCATGTGACGAGACAGATCACGTTACGGCGTAGGTTCACGGCGCAAATGTTCGTACGGCATCATGGTCCGCAAACGGCTGTCGTTCAAGGCACCGCCCACAGTAAAATGATACAGGCTCTGAAATTGGGTATCGTTGATGCCCAGTAATTCGTGAACAGCGTCATCAAAAAAACAACCGATACCAGTGCCTTGCAGATCATTGGCCTCGGCTTCCAGATACAGGATCTGTCCCAGTAAGCCGGCCTCCCAATAGAGTTTTTTGTATGCCCACGGTCCGGCGTCCAATGCCGCATCGAATTCGCTTAACATCCCCAGACTAAATGCGCTGTCGGAAGCAATGCGTTGATGGCAGGAAAGCCTGGCAGCTGCTTTTTGGGAATTGGCTTTGACCAGTTGAAACAGATTAAGATGAGCGGGCGCACTGCTGACTTGTTGCCATTGCATTTTGTCGCTCAGTGTTGCCTTAAGGGTCTCGAGAGCCTGTTCGTTGCGCGGCATGATGTACAAGCCCTGTTCCAGTCCGCTGATACGATGCACGAACAATACTAAATGAATGTGCGGACGCCACGGTAAAGCGTCCCACGGTGGTGTGCTTGCGCGCGGGACGAGCATATCCAGCATGCGGAAAAAATCTGTCGCTTCCATCGCCGTTTGGCCGTCAAACATTTGCGCGCTGCGCCGCCGCTGTATAATATCACTAGCCTTTAGTGTGGTACGGCAGGGAAGCGGCGGGGCAACAACAGTTGGCGTCCATTGTTGTGGTGATGTCGAGTCTTTTACGGTGGTTGTGGCATGGGCGACTTCATTAATGATGGGCCATTTATACATATGATGCTTATCTAGAATATTGGCGCTTCCGGCCCACCTGGCCTGTAGGCATTGTTGCATGATTTGTTCGATGTGGAGGGTGTCGCTGTCTGCATTGCCGGTTACAATTCTTATTAATAAATCCGGGTGTTCCCGCTCCGCATTGCCAAAGTCCTGGTCGCGATCCAGACCCAGCAATTTTTCCAAATCATCATCTGCGATGGTTACCGGTTCAACCGACCAGCCAAGGGCTGCGCACGCATACCGAATGGCGCCCAATGCGTGGCCCACGTCTAACTGGCAGTAGCGGAACGCCCGTTCGCCGTATTTCCACGCTTCACGCCAAAATATACTGCTTAGTCCGACAAGCAATAACGGTTCGGTATTTGCATTCGTTGCCTCTGCCACAGCGTCTGCGAACATGCAGCGTTGCTCCAGTATATGATCGTGGCTGACATAGTGATATACGCCGGAATTCAGGTCACGTAAACCGGTTGCAATGACATACGCTTCGGTTGGGTGCAGGTTGCCGCTGGAAGGGTTGCAGCGTAACGCCCAGCGGTCACCCATATATTCCTTCCAGGCCGAAAGACCCATGGACAGCTTCAGTAACGCACCAATGGCTTCAACGTTTAGTTCATGGGATGGTATCGTGCCGGGTGCATATAAATCACAATATCCGGTTTCCAGCTTTTGCGCTGACAAAGGCAGCTGTATCTTTTCTGTTCCTTCAAAATAACGAAAAGGATTTGGCTGCATGGTCCAGTCCAGCGTTTCCGGTCCGTTGGCATAACGTTCGAGACGATGTTTGGTCCGCTGATGGTAACGTCGTACATCGTCAGTATTCTTTGTATGATCAGTCACAATCAACCCTTGTTTGCTTCATCAATGGCGGGATCCATAGCCCTGATTTCATCGGGCCAGCAACCGACAGCCGGGCCCAGGCTCAAATCCGGATTCTCAAATCTTATCAGGTACAACGTTACATCGGGTTGTTCTTCAAAATGACCGACATTGACCAGTACGCCACGGGTGCCGGATGCTGCAATCAATTCGTTTTCGGGTAGATCGGGAATACTGCCGTCATTACGCAGTTCTCGGCTGGCGAAAACTGTATCGCCGGGTTCAGGGGGTGGTACATTCATCATATGCTCCTTAGTGCTATTGTCAGACTTGCTGTTGTGTTGTAGTGCTCTCGCTATGTCGGGAAAAGGATTTGTAGCAAAGACTACAAAGGTCCCGTTTGGTTTCATACCCGACAATCAATCTGTTTTCGGACCACAAATAAATATATATTTTTCAATTACTTAAAAACGATTATCGCTGTGGCATACGCTTTGCACTGGCTGTACCCAGAAGTTGCAATTCATTTGCCAAGGAGAAACAACATGATCAATTTATCCGATAGCGCGGTGCAAGCAGTAAGCCGCTTTATCAGTTCAGCTGAATCGCCGGTGGCCGGGCTGCGCATCAGCGTCGCAGGGGGCGGTTGTTCCGGATTTCAATACACCATGCGTCTGGAAGAAAACCCCGCGATGGAAGATACCGTCGTAAATTGTGGCGACGTGAAAGTGTTTATTGATCCTGCCAGCGCACCGTATCTGGAAGATGTATCAGTTGACTTCGTTGATAATATTGAAGGCAGTGGATTTAAGTTTCATAACCCCAACGCCAAAGCGTCTTGTGGATGTGGCAACTCGTTTACTGTGTAGTGTGAATCTATTTAATGGCAGATTTTATATAGGGGTCAGGTTATGTGGGACTATTCGGAAAAGGTAAAAGAACATTTTTACAACCCCAAAAACGCCGGGGCTGTGGAAGAAGCAAACGGTACAGGGGACGTAGGTTCGCTGAGCTGTGGTGATGCGTTACGGTTGACATTAAAAGTGAATCCGGACACGGAAGTTATCGAAGACGCGGGTTTTCAAACATTTGGTTGCGGCTCGGCAATAGCGTCATCTTCGGCGTTAACGGAAATCATTAAGGGCATGACGCTGGATGAAGCGCTGAAAGTGTCGAACCAGGATATCGCCGACTATCTGGATGGATTGCCTCCCGAGAAGATGCACTGCTCGGTGATGGGGCGCGAAGCGTTGCAGGCAGCCGTTGCAAATTACCGTGGTGAAGTCTGGGAAGACGATCACGAAGAGGGAGCGCTGGTGTGCAAATGCTTTGCTGTCGACGCCGTGATGATTGAGGATACCATCAAGGCCAATAATTTGCGCACAGTAGAAGATGTTACCAACTACACCAAAGCGGGCGGTGGTTGTTCTTCGTGCCATGAAGGTATTGAAGAGATACTCACAAAGGTGATGGCTGAACGCGGTGAAACCTTTAATCCAAACTACACGACACCACAGCCGGCGGCAGTTCCCGCGGCGGCTTCAGGTGGTATGACCAATCTGCAGAGAATCCGCCGGATCGAAACCGTGCTTGAATCAATGCGTCCGCAATTGGTAGCTGATGGTGGTGATGTTGAGTTGGTCGAGGTTGATGGAAACACCGTATATGTAAATATGACGGGTGCCTGCTCCAACTGCCAGATGGCTAACATGACTATTGGCGGTATTCAACAACGGTTGATGGAAGATCTAGGCGAGTTCATCAAAGTGGTTCCCGCGAGCCAAATGCAGCAACGTGCCAGTGTAGGAGGTTAAGCCATGTCAGGTATCTATATGGATAACAACGCAACGACCCAGGTCGACCCCGCTGTCGTTGAAGCGATGTTGCCATTTTTCTCCGAGCAGTTTGGTAATCCTTCATCCATGCACAACTTCGGTAACAAAGTTGGTATGGCCATCAAAAAATCCAGACAGCAGGTGCAAAAGCTGTTGGGTGTGGAACATGATTCAGAAATCGTGTTTACCTCTTGCGGTACTGAATCGGATTCCACCGCAATATTGTCGGCATTGAAGGCCCAGCCGGAACGCAAGGAGATCATCACTTCAGTGGTTGAACACCCGGCCGTACTCAGTTTGTGTGATTATCTGGAAAAGGATGGATATACCATTCATCGCCTGGGGGTGGACGCCAAAGGGCGCCTGGACCTTGATGAATACCGCAAACTGCTTTCGGATAAGGTGGCTATTGTATCCGTCATGTGGGCCAACAACGAGACCGGAACCTTGTTCCCCGTCGAACAAATGGCGGAAATGGCAAATACCGCCGGCGTGATGTTTCATACCGATGCTGTTCAGGCCGTGGGAAAAGTGCCTATTGATTTGAAAAACAGCAAGATCGATATGCTTTCGCTGTCCGGTCATAAACTGCATGCGCCTAAAGGAATTGGTGTTTTGTATCTGCGCCGTGGAACCCGTTTTCGCCCGTTACTAAGAGGTGGCCACCAGGAACGGGGACGCCGTGCCGGAACTGAAAATACGGCCTCTATTGTTGCTTTGGGTAAGGCCTGTGAACAGGCACTGGAACATATGGAATTTGAGAACACCATGGTAAGGGCCATGCGTGACCGGTTGGAAGTGGGTATTCTGGATGCTGTCTCCCACGCCTTTATCACAGGCGATATCGACAACCGCCTCCCCAATACGGCAAATATTGCGTTTGAGTATATTGAAGGCGAAGCCATATTGATGTTGCTCAACAAGGCGGGTATCGCGGCTTCCAGCGGCTCAGCGTGTACGTCGGGTTCGTTGGAACCGTCGCACGTGATGCGCGCCATGGGTATTCCTTACACGGCTGCTCACGGGACCATTCGCTTTTCCCTGTCGCGTTATAACACCATGCAGGAGGTGGAGCAGGTCATTGAAGCGATTCCGCCTATCATGGAAAAATTGCGCAAGCTGTCTCCTTACTGGAACGAAAACGGCCCCGTAGAGGAGCCGGAAAAGGCGTTTGCACCGACATACGCGTAGTTTCCGTGTGCTGGTTGTTGGTTTTCTAGGTAGTTATTTTCTGTAGCAACAGTTTTCTGTCGTAACAGGTAGTCCTCGCTAATGCGCGTCCGAATGGGCGCGCTTTTTTTTCTCTATTAGCGTACTTCGCGCGGATTTCATGGTGAAACGCGCAACATCTTGCTATTGACAGGTAACGCGCGTTACTGAAGTAACTTGAAAGCGGAAATCTTGTATTACTATAAATCCCTACCCATTTCGAACTGTGGCTCACCAGGCAAACAGGATATTGTAAGTTTAACTACAAAAACAAATTACATGTTCCAATTGTCGTATTCGCCCACTACGTAACATTAGGCTAACTTTTTGATTAAAAATGAAAAATTAACTTGGCATGTGGGTTGCTATAACCAATAAAGAGCACAGTCAGAGCCATCGTTATTTATAACTTTATTGGCCGTATTGAATGAGAAATTTATGAGCACAAAGCCTATCGACATCATAATAGACGATACGACATTGCGAGATGGCGAGCAATCCGCCGGTGTGTCGTTCAGTCAGGATGAAAAGGTAGCTATTGCGACATCGCTGGCGGAGTTAAACATACCGGAGCTGGAAATAGGTATCCCGGCCATGGGCGACAAGGAACGCGAAGATATACGGGCCATCACCAGTCTTGATCTGGGTACCACGCTGCTGGTCTGGTGCCGCATGCACGAAGAAGACTTGAAAAGTTGTTCGCGACTCAACGTTGATATGGTAGATCTGTCGGTCCCGGTTTCTGATCAGCAAATCGCAAAAAAACTGGGTAAAGACCGTCAATGGGTATTGAGAATGATTGAGCGCTACGTACCCCAGGCACTGGATATGGGATTAGACGTATGCGTTGGCGGTGAAGATTCCTCGCGAGCTGACATGGGTTTTGTGTTAAAGGCCGTAGAGGTGGCACAAAAGGCCGGCGCAAAACGTTTTCGGTTTGCCGACACCCTGGGTGTCATGGAACCGTTTTCCGTGTATGAAACCATCCAGCAACTGGTGACCTCGTGTGACCTGCAAATTGAAATGCATGCCCATGATGACCTTGGGCTGGCGACGGCAAATTCCCTGGCGGCGGCCCGTGCCGGTGCGACACATATCAATACGACGATCAACGGGCTTGGCGAGCGAGCCGGTAACGCGGCGTTGGAAGAAGTCGTCCTTGGCCTGCAACAACTCCATGGCATTCGTTCCGGCATTATTCTGAAAAACTTCCCTGAAGTATCGAAGCTGGTGGAACAGGCTTCCGGGCGCGAAGTTCATTGGCAAAAGAGTATTGTGGGGCGTGGTGTATTTACCCATGAGGCGGGTATACACGTCGATGGTTTGCTGAAGGATCCCATGAATTATCAGGCCTTTAATCCGGCTGATGTGGGCCGAACCCACGAATTTGTGCTAGGCAAACACTCCGGTACTCATGCAGTACAGCAAGTGTTTAGTGATATGGGCGTTTATCTGGACAAGACCGCTGCCAACAGAATCTTGCTGTCCGTTCGTACCTTTGTCAGCAAGGAGAAGCGACCACCTTTGATTGCCGAGTTGCAGGAAATTTATTTGCAGGACTGTGCCGCAGCGAGTTGCTGATCAACGATGTATAACGGACCCGTTTTGAGGAATTCAATATGATACAGCCTGGAACAGACAATCGTACGCTCCTCAAGCTTGTGAAAGAAGATATTGAAAGTGTTTTTGAGCGTGATCCCGCAGCGAGAAACAGGTTTGAAGTGTTAACCACCTACCCCGGTGTTCATGCCATTATCTTTCACCGTATTGCTAACAAGTTATGGAATGCCGGTTGGCGTTATACGGCAAGACTGATTTCCTTTGTCGCCCGGGTATGGAGCAATATCGACATTCATCCAGGGGCCACGATCGGTAGGCGCTTTTTTATAGATCATGGTGCCGGCGTGGTCATCGGGGAAACGGCCGAAATCGGTAATGACGTTACCCTTTATCATGGTGTGACCCTGGGAGGCACGTCGTGGAACAAAGGCAAGCGCCATCCCACGTTACAAAGCGGGGTTATGGTGGGTGCCGGCGCTAAGATATTGGGGCCTATTGTGATTGGCAACCAGGCCAGGGTTGGTGCTAATTCCGTGGTGGTTAAGGATGTGCCCGATGGCCAAACCGTCGTCGGCATACCAGGTAAAGTGGTGCAAATGCGTGAAGCGGGTACTTTAAACCCCTATGGTATAGATCTGGACCACCATTTAATTCCGGATCCGGTAGGCAAAGCCATATCGTGCCTGATGGAGAGAATGAATGACCTTGAAAGGCGGTTGCAGTCACCGGAGACCTTGGCGGCAAACCGTGACGAGGAAGAATGTGATACCTGCGAGGCGGAGACACTGTGTGAGACCGGCGCTCAGCCCGAAATGTCAAAGAAGTCTGCATAATTAAGTGCATAAAGTAGGAGATACAAAAGTGGATCTATTGGATTTTTCAGAAAGCTCTTTATATTTTGATGAACCACTGGCGGACTGGGCCAGTCAGTTGATAGACCAAGCAGCCGCACAGTATGGCGAAGAAAACGTAGAGCCATTTTTGCTGGAAGCCTATGACATTGCGCCGGAGCATTTAACAGTACTGGTTGCGTTATACCGTTACTATTATTACCAACACCGGCTGGATGATGCGCTTGAGGTTGCGCACAAGGCGCTCGCCGTTTCGGGGCACCGCTTGCGGTTTCCGTCTGATTGGGGTCAGTTAAGCAACGAACATATCGGTGCCGGAGCGCTTGTTTCCATGGGAATGGTGCGATTTTATTTGTTGGCGCTTAAGGCGGCGGGCTATTTGAATTTGCGGTTGCAACGCTGGGAGCCGGCGCTTGATATGTTAACGAAAGTATCGGAACTGGACGAAACGGACCGGCTGGGTGTGGCTCCTTTACTAGACATAGCCTACAGCGTTTATAAGAGTCAGGGCTCCACACAGGCGGCAATGTAAAAGGGCTACGTAAAAGTAGTTTTTAGAGTTATTTGGTTTAAAAAGCGCGCGGGTAAACAACTGCGATTGACGGTAACCGTGTATAGGAGACTTCTATAATGCAAGATTCAGACGACTTAACCCTAGATGAAGCCTTGGAAGAGCTTAGTTCCGCAGAGGACTTTTTGGATTTTTTTGAAGTACCTTATGAGCATTCCGTGGTGCACGTAAACCGGCTGCATATTTTGCAGCGATTTAATGAATATATAAGCCAGTCAGTGGAGATGATCCCTGAAGGTGACGAGGCAAAAAAGGAAGTTTATCGTCGGCTGCTTGCCAGAGCTTACCAGGACTTCGTTGAGTCCGATGCGTTGACGGAAAAAGTGTTTAAAGTTTTTCATATGAATGAGGCGCAAGAGACGTTTGTCTCAATTGATCTGCTACAAAAATAGGGTGTAACCATGCGACCAGCATTTAAATATGGCGACGAAGTTCGGGTGATGCGCAATGTGCGTAACGACGGTACCTATCCCGGTCTGGAAATGGGAGCACCGCTGGTGAAGCGGGGCAGTGTCGGTTATGTGCAAAACGTGGGTACTTACTTGCAGGATTACATTATCTATGGTGTCCACTTTGTGGAAAACGATATTCTTGTTGGTTGCAAGGAAGAAGAACTCATTTCCGCCGGCGATCCCTGGGTGGATAGCGAATTCGAGTTTCGGGATAAAGTGCAGGCAAGAATTAAACTGGCGATTAATGGCGAAGTGCTGGTGGGGCAGGACGACCAGGGCGAAGTCCTGAAAGTGTTGCGAGATATGCCAAATGGTGTTCATTACCATGTGCGATTCCCAGGGCGGACTTTGCTGGTGCCGGAAAAAGCATTAAGAGCTGTAGAAGAAGCCTGACAGTAAATATTTCCCTGGATGTCAGTGGTAATGGTCTAACAGTCGCAAACTAACAGTGGCGCAGTGATGCAAAAAACAGAGATTGATCCATGAGTGTTGCAGTTTCCGCAAAATCAGCCCGGCAAGATGACATCTCTTACCTGTTGTTGCGCACATCAATTGCGCAATATGAAAAGAGCCCCAGTCAATTATCCGAGACGCAATTGAGTGCATTAAAACGGCAGGTTGCCAAGGAATATGAAATTCAAGCCCTGATATTATCATCACCTGAGGCGCGGGATATCCATATTCCGGAATCCCTGGTTGAAAATTCTGTGAAAGACGTGGAAGGTCGTTATGGGGAAAAGGAAGAATTTCTTAACGATATCGAAACCAATGGTATGTCGGAACCGGGTTTTCGTGCCGCGTTGGCCCGTGAGTTGAAAGTCGAAGCGGTGTTGGACCGAGTTAGTTCAAATGCGGTGTCCATCAGCGATATGGATATTATGATTTATTATCATATGCACCATGAAAAATTTAACCTGCCTGAAACACGCACCGCCCGCCATATACTAATTACTATTAATTCGGATTTTGAAGAAAACAAAAAGCACAATGCCCTGCAGCGGATAGCTAAAATTCAGGAGCGGATTGTAAAGAAAACCAAGCGATTTTCCGAACAGGCGTTAAAACACTCCGAGTGCCCAACGGCAATGAATGGCGGGCTGCTGGGCAGGGTGCGCCAGGGAGAATTATATCCGGAGCTGGATTCGAAATTGTTTTCCATGAAGGAAGGCGCCGTCAGCGATGTTGTAGAGTCAGAACTTGGGTACCACATTTTGTTCTGTGAAAAAGTTCATTCAGCGGGAACGGCGACCCTGAAAGAGGCCAAACCGAAAATCCAGAAATTGCTGGAGGACAGGGCCAGAAGAATGTGCCAGAAATCGTGGCTGAATCAACTTTTAAAGGGAAGTGATCAGTCTGCTGATTCCTGACACCTTTTTGCAATAGTGGTTTAATGTTTTTGGATTTTGAATCAATAGGGTTGATATCACTATGTAGCCGAATCATTGTTATTTATAGAAATTGCATTTTCAGCGCATCACAACAAAGGATTAGACAATGAGCGAGATAGATAAAGCATGTTCTTTTTGCGGATCCAATCAATCGCCCAACCTGCCTCTCATCGCCGGGCTTGACGGACATATTTGCGAAGCCTGCGTCAAATTGGCCAACCAGGTCGTAACCAGCTGGGGAAGAAAACGCTCGTTGCCGGAACTGCAAGACCCTTTGCCCATACCAGAATCCATCAGGTCGAAACTCGATGCCTACGTCGTTGGTAATAGTCTGGCCAAGGAAACCATGGCGGTTGCCGTTTACAACCATTACAAGCGTTTTGTTGTTGACAGTAGCGGTGGTGGTGTAAATATTAGTAATGATGATGTGAATCTGGAAAAATCCAATATCCTGCTTGTGGGACCAACGGGTACCGGTAAAACCCTGATCGCCCGGAGTCTGGCGGATATTGTGGGAGTACCGTTTGCCATTGCTGATGCCACCACGCTCACCCAGGCCGGTTATGTGGGTGAGGACGTTGAAAGTATATTGGTACGCCTGCTGGATGTTGCCGGTGGCGACGTCGCCCGGGCCGAATGGGGTATCGTGTATATCGACGAAATAGACAAGCTGGCACGCAGTTCCGAAAGTAATATGGGAGTGCGCGACGTATCGGGTGAGGGCGTGCAGCAAGCATTGTTAAAAATGGTGGAGGGTACGCAAGTTAAAATACCCGCGAAAGGCCGCCGCCGCGAGGGCGGAGAGGATGTGGTTATTGATACCTCAAACATATTGTTTATTGCCGGTGGCGCATTTTCCGGGCTGGAAAAGATTGTGGATAAGCGCTTGCAGCCAAAAGACTTGAGTATTGGATTCCAGGCGACCGTCGAAAAAACCAGCAATCCCACTCAGGAGGAGTTGTTAGATGCCATTGAGCCGGAAGATTTGCGTTACTTTGGTTTGATTCCGGAGTTCATTGGCCGCTTTCCTGTTATTACCTCGCTGGAACCTCTGACAGTCGAAGTATTGATCCAGATTCTAACCGAACCGAAAAATGCATTGGTTAAACAGTATAAGAAGTTATTCAAGTACGAAAATGTCGACCTTAACTTTACCGATGGTGCATTAAACGCTATTGCTGAAAAGGCGCTGCAAAGGGGGACCGGCGCGCGGGGTTTGCGTGGTGTGATGGAGCACTTATTGCGCCGCACCATGTATGAAATTCCTTCGCGGAAAGACATTCATCAATGTACCATTGATGAGCACGTGGTGGCCGGTGAAAAAAGCGCTGAACTAGCCATCAAATCCATTGCGGCGGTCGACATCCCGGATAGCACACCCAATCCGGTTGACAGTGATTCCGTTGGTAGCGACCCTGTTTCCGCTGACGCCGCCGCCTCTGACAAGGTACCGCAGTTGCAGACTTGATGTTCTATGTTGTTCGTGTCTCGCGCTGCCCGTAAAACGGGCTAGCTGTGTTGCCCCGCCCGTATAAGGCCTGTCGCCGTTAATGACAGCCCGATCCTGCCAGGCTGCCCACTAAACTGCCTGCCGTGTCCCATACCATGTCGCGGCTGCTGTAAAACGTGTTGCGGTAGCGTTTATCGAAGCTTTCCTTTGCCGCGCCAATGGAAATGGTGATGGAAAATCCAATCAACGCGGCGTTGCAATCATCATGACCGTTGTTTTTGGCGTTCTTGGCTAATGCCCCGGCGAGAGCCGTCGATACCAAAAAATGGGTATATTTGTCTTTAGCAAACCAGGGGTCTTCCTTCGTGTCGGCTGTTGGGGCGGAGGCACAACCCCCGAGGCAGCAGAGCAACAGCAAAACTGGAACGGCACGCCCTGCGGTACGCTGAAGGCAGGAGAAAAAACAGCTGAGCAATGTGTGAGTCATCATTAATTGGCAGTTATCAATACAGCACAGTTTAGATTGGTACGGGGCAAGGGCGGGCTCTTCGAATCATCGGATTATGCGGTTATAACTGTCCTCAGCGCCATAGTAAACACAAAGCATTAGCTGTCACAACATTGTCACGTTTATTGGGTATTATTACTAACACACGCTGAAAAGCCTGTTTCCCCACACCCACAATGTACAGGGAGTCAATGCTGGCCACGGATGGCGAACTCGGCGATTGTAAGTTGGTTCATGCAATCGTGACACTTCTCAGTTCAAACACCGGCGCCTTTGCCCTAACCCCGCAGGCGTCGGTGTTTTTTATTGAGATGCCCGATGGCGCGTCATATCGCCGCGACATTGCGGCGCTTGTCCAGTGATGCGATATTTTCATCGATAACCGGACGGTCTTCTTCATCAAAATGCAGAAAAATTTCCTTGTTACTGCGCAGGTAGCCCACTTCTTCGGTTGAAAGGTTTGTCGATTCGCGGACTTGTTCGGTCGTAACCACGGGGGCCTCGCTGTTGCGGCGGTTATGGCGTCCGTAGCGCCGCTGGTTCCACAGGATCCACACCGCCATCATGGCCCACATGGTCAGGATAACGGAACCATAATTGAGCACATGCATAAAGGTTTCGACACTGCCTGGTGACAGCATTTCCTTTTTAAACAGGTAACCGCCGGCGATCCACACCACCAGGCTGAGTAGCGGCATCACCAGATATACCCAAAGACTCCAGGAAACAAACATAATCACCAGTTCGGCGTATTTGCGGGTCTGTGGCACCAGGCGCCAGAACATGTTGCGTTGTTCGGATTTTTTGCGCGCTTCACGCATGCGTAACGGTGCGTATAATAATTTGCGGCCGGGACTGACCCACACGGCGTGACGGGTTTTGCCCAGCTTGGCCAGGCCCTTGGGCACGGCAACAATCGTCGTCGCGGCACTGATAAACCAGTACAACGCCGGATACCAGATGGCCCAGAATAGGTAGCGGAACAGCCCGCGCCGTTCATACAGGCTGTCAAGTAGCAGTCCCACGGCGAACTGGGTAAGGCATACGACCGCCAGTGCGACACCGGTCCATTGGGGTACCAGGGTTTTCACCGCCAGCGCGTCTGGCCAGTATTGCTCGGGCAGGGTATTGGTGGCCGCCCAGCACAGGATGGTGAACGCGACGGCGTAGCACCAAAGCACACTGATCCAGTATTCAAGCCCCACCAGCCACATACGGCGGTTCTTCCACTGGAAGATTTCCTTGCCAAATTTAATGGCCGCCTCAACGCCTCCCTGGGCCCAGCGCAGGCGTTGTTTCCAAAGTGACTTAATGGTCTCCGGCACCAGTATCCAGGTCAGGGCCCGCGGCTCATAACGGATATCCCAGTAACGCAATTGCAGTTTCCAGCTGATATCGATGTCTTCGGTAACGGTTTCCGAAGACCAGTAGCCCACGTCGTGTAATGCGGATTTACGGAAACAGGCATTCACGCCGGACACGGTAAAGATACGGCCAATGTTGCGTTGGGTGCGTTTTACCATGCCGATAATCGCCGAGAACTCGCCGATTTGAATGCGCGATAGCAGGCTGGTCTTGTTGATTACGCGGGGATTGCCGGTGACCGCGCCCACTCGCGAGCTGTTGAGAAAGTGTTTGACCATCCAGAACAACGCGTTCTTGTCCAGCAGGGCGTCGGCGTCAATACACATAATATAATCCGCTTTACTGGCCAGTACCCCGGCATTCAGCGCCATGGCTTTGCCATAATTGCGGGTGAGGGTGACAACTTTCAGTTTGTCAATTTTACGCGCCAGCTCATGCAGGATGGTACCGGTGTCGTCGGTGCTGCCGTCATTGACAGCAATAATGTCAAATGACGGATAGTTGTTTTCCGCTAACTGGTGAATGGCGTCGCTGATACAACTTTGTTCGTTGTGGCAGGGAACCAGGATGGATACATGAGGATACACATCAAGTTCCGGAGGCTTGGCATTGTTGCGCTCGCGCCGGTTGAAAAAAATCAGTGCGCCGGTCATCCAGTACACCGCCATAAACAACGGATAAAAGAAGATAAATACAAAAAATATAAAATCCATAACTAACCTCCAAAGACGGCTAGTGTTCCATTCGCCATTTCTTTTGCCATATCGGATTCATCACCATAACCATAAAAGTCGCTGTTAGTTGCGACGCCATAATGCTTTATTCCCAGTGCCCGCAGCGTTTCCATTACCTGTGGCATTTTGCCCTGTTCGTCGTCACCAATTCTTATTTGGATAAATAATGTTGTGGGTAGCACTTTTGCCTGCAATATTTTTTTTCGTAATCCGTCCTGCGGCTGGGAAGCATTAACGGGAACAATCACAAAATCGTAACGGGCAAGATCCGGCGTGTCACCGTAGTGACCAAATTGGCTGCGCGGATGGTGGTATTTGACGATTTTTGAAATCGTCTCCACTTGCTGCTGCGTTTGATGCTGGAACACGATGCCGTCGAACCAGACCAGTCTTGCCAGGTTGTTGTAAAACGCCGTAGCGTTTCGGACGCTGAACTGCTGCGGTAGACGTATAAAAACGTGGTCTACACCAATCCGATTATGCAGTTGATGGGTAACGCGATTGAGAAGATCGGCCGCCACGGGCATCTGGTCGTTGGGAAAAAACGCCGCTTTGCCGCTATCGGTAAAGGGTGACAGGATGATCGTGTTGACATCCAG
>JASFOJ010000067.1:0-24283 GCA_050116575.1 Gammaproteobacteria bacterium
ATCAATATGTCATACCGCAAAGGGTTATCACTGGGAGCGTTGGGAATAACAGGCATAGTGTTGGGTATGCTGATGTGCCTGGCAACAGCGCAGGCGGATGGATTGCAGGAGTTCGTATTAAGTCAACTGGATGGCAAAGGGACGGTTGACAGCATTAACACTCATGACAATCGTATTGTCATCGGCGACCGTACGTATGTGATGTCACGCAACACATCGGTATTCGATGTCAGTCGTAAAAGAAATGCATCTGTTCGGGACATCAAGGCGGGCGACATGGTGGGTTTCCGTTCCAGGCCACTGCCCAAACCCACTGCCCCCTACGATCAATCGATTGTCAAGCTATGGATATTGCCATCAAATAACTAAAATTAAAGGGAAAGGCTTCATAACCAGACACTCTCATCCCACTTTCAGCGCATAGTGTTATCGACAAACAACAACAGGTAGTAGCAGCTCATGATCCGTAACAGCGTTTCCACCGCCCGCTCGTCCCAGGGTTTTACTCTGATTGAAATGTTAATCACCGTCGCCATTTTGGGCATTCTTGCCGCCATCGTCATTCCCGGCTACAACTCACAAACCATGAAAACGCGGCGCACGGATGCCAAAATCGCGCTGGCAGAAGCGGTGAAAGACCTGGAACGCTGTTATGTCACCTTTAACCAGTATAATGATGCCAATTGTGCGACCTACCCTGCTAGCGGATCCAAAATGGTGGTGTCTTCGGAAGGTCATTATAAAATCGTCGCCACAACGCTCAATAACAGCGACTACACCATCACGGCACAACCACTGGCTTCCAGCCCTCAAATAAATGACACGCACTGCAAAATTTTCACGATCAACAGCCAGGGCCAGAAAACCGCGACTAATAATGATTGCTGGTAAACCCGGTGCGAGTAACAAGATGATGGCGTAGTAAGCACACAATCCCTTGGTGGCTCAAAAGCGTGACCGACACGAGCATTGCATTTATATAACAAAACTGGATTAGACTTGTTTTCTTAATCGTAAACTAAAACCCCAGTCATACTTTGCCGCCAACCACACTTGGTTATTTTTTGACTACGTTTTACATCGACCAGTGGCAGATTGACCGGGTGCTCCATACCATTTAAGCCACTCGTCTGCACAATCGACCGTTTATCCGCGCGTTAGCTTTCCGAGCACGCCCTTTTATAGCATACTGCTTTGCATGTTACGGGGGGAAAAACAGTCGGGGTTTACACTGATCGAGCTCATGGTCGTGCTCTCCATCGCGGCTATTGTCCTTACACTTTCCACACCGCTTTCTAATCTGTTTCAAAACAACCGGGTCTCCGCCCAGGTACGCGAGTTCGTCAGCGCCCTGAACCTGGCCCGTGGCACCGCCATCAGCCAGGGCATGTGCACATCATTGTGCATTTCCGACGGCAACAACCCACCCGGTTGCAGGGCAGCCACCAACGACGACGACATAGAAACCTGGAACCAAGGGTGGCTGGTTTTTACCGACGCCGATTGCGATGCCACCCTCGACGGCGGCACCGATACACTGGTACGACAATTCGATGGCTTGCCCACCGGTTATACCTTGCGCGTTCAAAGCACCAATAACGGTGATGGCGAGGATAACGACAACCGGGAAACCATCACCTACCGCGCCTCGGGTATAGCAAATACATCGGCAGGCACCTGGACCCTTTGCGGCCCATCCGGCCAGGACATACATAAACGGGGTATTGATATCGCCGTCTCCGGCCGGGTAAGGAGCCTGACCGTGGCAGAGGCCAATAACGACGCTAACATCAATCTTCGGGCCTGCCCCTAGCACGATGGAAACCAACGGGTCGATAACGATGAAAACTTTTAAAGCAACCAAAAAACCAACCGTCCATAGCGGATTTACCCTGATCGAAGTGCTTATCGCCGTTGTTATTTTGTCAATTGGTCTGTTGGGCATGGCGGGCATCCAGGTCCAGGGGTTGCGCGGCACCACCAGTTCCACCATGCGCAGCCAGGCGACGATCCTGGCCAACGACATTGCCGAACGCATACGGGTCAACACGCCCGGGATTGACATCGCGGGCGACGATACAGCCAATATTCAATATTCGCAGGTCAATACTGCCGCCATTACTTGCGTCAACAACAGGCCCGCCGCCATGTGCAGTGCTGTCGCCGGAAATGCTAATCCCGTCAATCAATGCAACAGCCGGCAAATGGCGACCGCTGACATTTATACCTTCGCATGCGGTTTAGGTGATAACGCCGGCGTCAACAATTTATTACCAGGAGGTTCGGCAACCATCAGCTGCACGCCGGCCGGCGGTGCCGCCAGTTGTGTTCCCGGCTCAACACTGACTGTCAAAGTCAATTGGACGGATATCGATCCGCGCCAGGGCACCCAGGTCAATAAAAACCATACCCTGGTGTTTGTCCCATGAGCAACCTGACCACAACCATCCATAAACAGCGCAGGCAACCGGGATTCACCCTGGTGGAAATCATGGTGGCCATTTCCCTGAGCCTGGTGTTAATCGCCGGCGTGGGCCAGATTTATCTCAGCAGCAAGGAATCCTACCGGGTGCAAAATGAACTGGCGCGGTTGCAGGAAAACCAGCGCATCGCCATCGAGTTTTTGCAAAACAATATTCGGCAGGCGGGATTCAAGCCCTACGGTGATCCGCCACTGACTCGTATTAGTGTTACCGACGGCGCCAACGGCGGTAACGACAGCATTACGGTCTCTTTCACTTCAAACACAGACTGTCTGGGCCAACCAACGGGTGGCATTGCCACCAATACCTTTTTCATTGACGCCAATAATCAACTCATGTGCCGGGGTAACGGCAATAATGTTGCCCAACCTATTGCCGACAACATTGAAAGTATGCAGATCCTGTTGGGGGAAGACACCAATTTCGCCAATAACACACCGGCCGCACTGACGCCTGATCGCTATGTCAACGTCAATGCATTGAACAGCATGATCAACGTGGTCAGTGTACGTATCGCACTGGTAACCCGGACCAACGATCCCATCAAAAAACAACCTGTCAACGAAAATCTTACGGTCCTGGACACGGTATTTAAAACCACGGCAGCAGACTCTAATCGATTCCGGCGCCTGAAACGCCAGGTGATTACTACGACTATTCCTTTGCGAAATAGTTAAATGATTAAGTGGAAATGAACGCCATGCACCGATATCACAATAATGCTTGTTCAAGTCTCGCCATCAAACAAAGGGGCTCTGTGCTCATTGTCAGCATGCTCATTCTACTGGTACTGACGGTGATTGGTGCCGCGGCACTCAACGATACCGTCATGGAAGAAAAAATGGCATCCAACTTTCAGCAGGGTCACATTGCTTTTCAGGGAGCCGAGTCATCGAATAACCAAACATTTATTCAGGTATCACAGTCCCGCGACCTGGTTGCGCAGGCTGACGCTGCGCAGGCGGCTGTCAACGATCCCGAAGTGCAACCCGACTGGCCGGAGGTAAAAGGCTGTATCCTGGCTGACGGCAGCGCCTGTGACCCAAATAACAATTCGACCCACCAGGCCACGGGTCAAAAAGTGGATCTGGACGCTGTAATAAAACACATCGACGTCGTACCACAGGCCCGAACACGGGCGGGCAGCAGTTTCGAGATCATGGACAGCAATACCCCTGCCGGCGATATCGTTGAGATCGTCGCCACTGGCAAAATTGACGGAACCAACGTAACGCGAAGCCTAACCCAGGGCGTTTCCAAATTGCGGCCTGGCAGTGGACAGGCCAAGTAACGGCAAAACCAGAACAATAAAACCAACAGAAATTTGATAACGAGGTGACATATGCGAAGCTATAATAAGGATATAAAACGCAAAGCGCGGGCGGTAACCGTGGGCATGGGGATTGCCCTGTTATCCAGCGGCCCTGCGTTCGCCGATGATACCGAGGTATTTACCGCTTACACCTCGACCTCGCCAAACTCAAACGTCATATTCGTACTCGATACCTCGGGCAGTATGGGGGACCGTCCCAGCGGCGAGAACACCGGACCCAACAAAATACAGATCGTCAAGAATGTCTTCGAAAAGCTGATTTTCGATACCACCAATGCGCAGGACCCCACGGCGGTCAATCCCAAAACCGAAGGCCTTAACCTGGCCATTATGCGCTTCAACCAGAACGATAGCAGCAGCAACAGTGGCGGGCGTTTTATCACCCGGTTACGCCGGCTCAACAACGGATCAAAAAATGATTTCTGGGATGCCGTCAATGGACTGTCGGCCGACGGCTGGACACCATTGGCGGAAACCGCGTACGAAGCCAGCCGTTACTTTGACGGTCTTTCACCGCAATTTGGTGGTAACAGCGTGCAAGGCGTCGTGGCCGGCGGTAATTACAAGTCGCCTTTCGATGCGGCCATCGACCAGGGACAATGCTCCATCAATAATCATCTGGTCATCCTCACCGACGGTATGCCCACCAATGACGGTAACGCCGATACCGAAATCAATGGATTACAAACCAATGACGCGACGTGTGATTTTTCAGACACACAGGAAACCGACTGCCTGCCCAACGTAGCAAAATATTTATTCGAAAAGGATTTTCTACCGAATGTTGACGGAGTACAAAATGTCGTCACCCATACCATCGCGTTTGACCTGGAGCAAACTGCTGCCGTGCAGTTACTAAACGACACTGCCACCAACGGTGGCGGGAAACATTTATCCGCCAGTACGGCCATGCAGTTATCCGACTCCATCAGCGATGTTCTCACCACGGTGGTGGAATCCGCCAAGTCGTTGGTTAGCCCGGCAACATCCGTTAGCAGCTCAAACCGGTTTGTTCATGACAACACCTTGTATTTTGCGCTGTTTAAACCAAACGTAAAACCCAAGTGGCTAGGCAACCTGAAAGGCTACTACATCGACGAAAATGGCAACCTGGTAGATGTCGATGGTAAATCCGCCCTTGACGCCCTGGGCAATTTTGCCACGGGAACGTCCAGTAAATGGAGTAACAACGATGGCGAAGATATCGGCGCCGGCGGCGCCGCGGCGCAGATCCTCGCCCAACCCTCTCGAAACATTTACACGCAAAATGGCACGACGCTTGTCAATATTAACGACACCAATGCAGTTACAGCCGCCGATCTTGGTATGCCGAACGCCTCTACTGCGCAAGTCTCTGCACTACTGGATTGGGCCACGTCCCGGGATGCCAATCCCATTGGCGATCCGCTGCACTCCAATCCGCAGGTGGTGAATTATGGCGGCAACACCGGATCGGTTATATTTTTTGGCACCAATGAAGGATTTGTGCATGCTATCGATGCCGAAACCGGCCGGGAAAAATTTGCCTTTATTCCCAGGGCACTGCTTGGTCATTTAAAAGAGTTCCGTGATGGTGTGGTTGGCGACCCGCACCCTTACGGTATGGACGGTCAGTTAACGCTGCTGGTGCGGGATGCCGATAACAACGGTGAAATTGAGGCCAATACTGACGACAAAGTCATTCTTATCGCGGGCATGCGCCGTGGTGGACGTAACTATTATGCATTCGATATCACCAACCCCAATGCACCGGCCCTGAAGTGGCAAATCAGTGGCGGCAGCGGCGATTTTGCCGACCTCGGCCAAACCTGGTCCAGGGCATTAATTACCAAGTTGAAGACGGGTAACGTCGACTCGCCCACCGTTAAAGACGTAGCAGTGTTTACCGGCGGTAACGACGAACAATACGATGACGGCAGCGTACCGGGCCAGAATGATACCGTAACCGGCAACGCCATTTACGCCGTCGACCTGGATAATGGTGATCTCCTGTGGTCGGCAACCTCCGGCGCAACGGCATCCAGCAGCGCAAGCCGACTGGTAATCCCTGACATGGAGCACGCTATTCCCTCCAATCCTACCGCCATGGACCTGGATGCCGATGGCACCATGGACCGCCTTTATGCCATCGACGTCATGGGCAGGATATTTCGTGTTGATTTTAACAGCACCGAGGGCACCAACACCAACAAGCACTACGTACCAACTGGCCGGCTGTATGCCAACCTGAATCCAACCGATGGCGACCACCGTTTTTATAACGCCGTCAATACGGCTGTCAGCCAGGTGGGAGCCGAATACCGCATTCATCTTAATGTTGGTTCCGGCCGCCGGCCCAATCCCTTGAACCGCACAACCAGCGATCAATTTTATTCGGTCGTTGATACACATGTTTTTGATGCCACTCTACCGAGCACCGACGATGCACCGGTGATTACAGCCAGTGATCTGGTGAACGCCACCACTGGTACCGGCAACGTCGAACATGACAGCAAAGGCTGGTATTTTGATCTCACCGATACCGGCGAAAAAGTGTTGTCCAAGGCATCCACGCGCGGCGGCTATGTATTTTTCACCACGTATGTACCGCCGGTTCCCCCGGCACAAGGCACGCAAAGCTGCGAACCACCGCTGGGTACTGCGTACCTGTACGTTGTGGCGCAGAGCAACTCGGCGGCACTGGACACTAATCGGCGTATTACCCTGCAATCCAGCGGTATACCGCCGGCGCCGACATTTTTGACCCTGGAAAAAGACGGTAATCAGATCTCGGATCCGGATAACCCCTATGTCAGCCAGGACTCGAAAACGATTCTGCTGGTGGGCACCGACAAACCCGAGCTTAACTCCGCCGACGCACAGCAAACGCTGACGGACGCCCTGAACCGGACGGCGGAAAAGATTTACTGGAAGCAGAACTAAATATTGGCCGAAGCTAATTAACTCCGTTATTGCACCTGTCATTGCTGCAATAGCGGGGTTAGCCGGCTCCGGCATTCTTCCTCCTCTCCTCAAATATCGCACTTCTCTACTGGTAATTTTCCACTGACGGACGTACCGAGCTTTCATACACTGGCAACAGGCGCTGACGGAAAGCGTTCTAATAATAATAGCCACTGCAATAATCGAACGTTAGCCATTAGCACCGAAAGTAACAATTACAATAATAAACAAAACCCGGAGGGGTAATATGATCCGGCATAACGGGTCATATTACCCGCCACTCCCCAATCAATAACAAAAAAGGGAGACAAAGAAATGCCAAGTCAAAATAACAAACCAATGATATCCCACGGATTCACCTTGATTGAACTGCTTGTCGCCCTGGTGCTTGGCGCCATTGTTACCACCTTGTCGGTCCCCATCGCCAACATGGTGAAATCCAGCCGCGCCAGTAGTATCGCCTATGAATTCACGGCCGCATTGAATTTTGCACGCAGTGAAGCCATCAAGCGCGGCACCCGCGTCACCGTTTGCCGTACCATTGATGGTACCCGTTGTGAAGGTAAAAACGACATGAATCATCAAAAGCTATGGGACAGCGGCTGGATGGTGTTTTCCGACGCGAACGGCAACGGACAGTTCAATACCACCCAGGATAAGATCCTGCGGATACGGGGACCGCTCAAGGACGGCTATTCATTACGCAGTAACGCCAAAGTTCGCGTGACCTACAAATCCATTGGCATAAGCCCGGGATTCATGGACTCGTGGACAGTCTGTGCACCGGGAGGCGATTCCGGTATCGCCAAAGGTATTATCCTGTCCTATACGGGGCGAGTGCGTTTTGCAAAAGACACCAATGGCAATGGCAGCATCGACAACGGCACGGCTTCCATGCGCGGAAAACCGCGGGAGTTAACCTGCACTGGGTAGAGATTGCTGCATGGAAAATTATCAACGCAAAGGCGCCAAGACGCAGAGAAAACACTCAAAGATAAAATATTTTTAATGTAACGCTACCAATGTGGATGAACCATTGATTCTGTTCACTACGGGAAGCAAGACAGTCTTAATACCTTTATATCAGGTAACAGGGGGACTGATTTGCAACAGCAGAAACAGAAAACGATCTGGAATTTTTACAGCTTGTTATTTCTTTGCGCCATAGCGCCTTTGCGTTAAATTTTTTGCGATTGGATTTGAGCGGTTGAAAATCGAAGCTATTTGGCCAGCGCTTTTGGCAGTGAAAATGTCACGTTCTCGACGATACCCGTGCTCTCCGTGGCTTTAGTGCCACCCATGGCTTCAAGGCGAGCGATCACTTCCTGCACCAGCACTTCCGGTGCCGAAGCACCCGCGGTAACACCGACGACATTGGCATCATTTAGCCAGTGCGGTTGAATTTGATCCGCACTGTCGATCAGGTAGGATCTGGCGCCCAGGCGTTCAGCCAATTCCCGCAAACGGTTGGAGTTGGAACTGTTAGTGGAACCCACCACCAGTACCACGTCGCATTGGGTTGAAAACTGCTTGACCGCATCCTGGCGGTTTTGGGTGGCATAACAAATATCGTCTTTCTTGGGCCCGCTGATAGCGGGAAACCGTTGGCGCAACGCATCAATAATTGCTGCAGTATCGTCCATGGACAGCGTGGTTTGGGTAACATAAGCCAGGTGCTCGGGATCGTCCACTTCCAGGTTAGCCACATCGTTAAGGGTTTCCACCAGATACATGCGACCACCCTGCCCTTCGTATTGCCCCATGGTGCCTTCCACTTCCGGATGACCCGCATGGCCAATGAGGATACATTCGCGGTCGGCCTTCAAATGACGCACCACTTCCATGTGCACCTTGGTGACCAGCGGACAGGTGGCATCGAATACCCGCAAACCGCGTTCGGCCGCTTCGCGCTGTACAGCAGGCGCGACACCATGGGCGCTGAAAATAACAATAGCGTCATCGGGTACTTCGTTGACCTCGTCCACAAAGATCGCGCCCTTTTTCTTGAGGTTGTCCACCACAAAGCGGTTATGCACCACTTCATGGCGCACATAGACCGGTGCGCCGAACAATTCCAGTGCCCGTTCGACAATATCAATGGCACGGTTAACACCGGCGCAAAATCCTCTGGGGTTGGCTAATAATATTTTCATAGTCGCTGTTTTATTGCCTGGAACGATAGCACTTATTGTACATCAAGAATTTTGACATTAAAGGTCACGGTATGGCCGGCCAGCGGGTGACTAAAATCCACAGTCACGGTATCGTCTTTGACTTCCTTCACCATACCGGGCACCTGCAATCCCGATGGGGTATCGAATTCGATGATCACGCCCGGCTTTAATTCCATGGTTTCACTGAACTCTTTGCGTTGCATGGTCTGCACTGCAGCCGGATCCGGATAACCGAAACCTTCCTCTGGCCCTATATTAATGGACTGTTGGTCACCGGGTTTCAGATCAACCAGCGCGTACTCCAAACCCTGGACCAGGGTACCGTCACCCAGGGTAAATGTTAACGGTTCATCCGTGTCAAAAGTGCTATCGACCACGGTACCGTCTTCCAGCAACAGGCTGTAGTGCATGGTGACGGTACTGCCGTGGCCTATGCTTTTGGATGTCGGTGCTGATGACATGCTGGTCTCAAATACCTGGTAATATCCGTTGCTAAACTAGGAATGTTCGGAGGAGGTTTTATGTTCGGCACGCGCCGAACGTATGGAATCAAAAATTAACAACACTGCTCCCAGGCTGATGGCGGAGTCGGCTATATTAAACGCCGGCCAGTGACACTCGGAACCTGTGCTGGAAAAACCAATCATACAGCTGCTGGCAAAGTAATAAATATCTATAAAATCAATTACATGCCCCAATAACAGGCGATCCAAAACGTTACCAATGGCACCGCCCAATATCAACGCCAGCGAAATGGCAGTGAGCTTGTGCTTGGCGGGTAGGCGCTTCATCCAGATCACGATACCGATACTGACCCCAATGGCGATCACGGAAAAAAACCAGCGCTGCCAACCGGAATGGTCGCTAAACAAACTGAACGCCGCACCTTTGTTATGCATCAGGGTAAAGTTAAAGCCAGTGAACAGCTGCAGCGGCTGAAACAACTCCAGCTGACTCGCGGCGATAGACTTGGTCACCTGATCCAGTATGATCACCACGACGGATATCCATAACCATTTAAGCATAATGGCGTTGCTCACCCTCACCGGCAACGTTATCGACACAACGGCCGCATAATTCCGGATGCTCTTTATTGGCTCCCACATCTTCACGCCGGTGCCAGCAACGCACACACTTGTCATACGCGGAAGCCTGCACGCTGATCCACAGTTCGTCGCCGCTGCTTAAGGTATGATGAACACCCTGGTCATTGCGCTCCGTTTCCCGGTGAATACGCGCATAAGAGGTAATCAACACGAAACGTAACTCATCCTCGAGTTTTCCCAGCTGCTGATAAAGCTCGCTACCACAATACAGATCGACTTCGGCATCCAGCGAGGCGCCGATTTCACCGGCCACCCGTAACGCCTCCAGGTGCTTGCTCACCGCTTCGCGCACTTCCAGCACCTGCTGCCAGAATGCATTGTCCAGTTTCAACGGCGTCGTGGTCGTGGGAAATTCATACCATTGTTCCAGGAAAACGGACTCGCTCCTGTCACCCGGAATCGCCTGCCAGATTTCATCGGCGGTAAAACTGAGAATGGGCGCCAGCCAGCGCGCCAGGGCTTCGACGATATGATACATGGCCGACTGCGCCGAGCGCCGCGCCAGGCTGTCAGCCTGCGTGGTGTATTGGCGGTCCTTGATCACATCAAGATAGAAAGCGCCCATGTCAACGCTGCAAAAATGATGGATGCGCTGATATACCACGTGGAACTCGTAGTTGTCGTAGGCCTTTTGCAGATCCTGCTGCAATTGCCGGGCGCGTTCCACCGCCCAGCGGTCCAGGGAAATCATGTCATCCAGGTTCACCATGTGGCGCCCGGCATCGAAACCGTTCAGGTTGCCCAACAAAAACCGCGCGGTATTACGCATACGGCGATAGGCATCAGCGGTGCGCTTGAGAATTTCGTCGGAGACACTTATTTCGCCACGGTAGTCTGTCGCCGACACCCACAGACGCAGGATATCCGCACCCAACTGGTTGACCACTTTTTGCGGCGCCACCGCGTTGCCTTTGGACTTGGACATCTTCTGGCCCTTGGCATCCACGGTAAAGCCGTGAGTCAGCGCCGCCTTGTACGGCGCAGCGTTGCGCATCGCCACCGAGGTTAATAATGACGATTGAAACCAGCCCCGGTGCTGGTCGGAACCTTCCAGGTACAAATCGGCAGGCACCGACAATTGCGGGTTACGCTCCAGCACCGAAAAATGAGTGACGCCGGAATCAAACCACACGTCCAGGGTATCGGTGACCTTGTCATAGTGTTCCGCATCTTCACCCAGCAGGTCTTGGGCCGCCATGCCGAACCAGGCGTCGATCCCCGATTGCTCAACCCGCGCCGCTACCTCTTCGATCAGGCGACTGGTTTGCGGGTGCAGTTCGCCGCTTTGCTTGTTAACGAATAACGGAATAGGCACACCCCAGGTCCGCTGGCGCGAGATACACCAGTCAGGACGGTTCTGCACCATGCCTTCGATACGCGCCTGTCCCCAGTCGGGCATCCAGCGGGTTTCCTTGATGGCCTGCAGGGCAGTTTGCCGCAGGCCGTTTTGGTCCATGCTGATAAACCATTGCGGAGTGGCACGAAAGATAATGGGCGTTTTATGCCGCCAGCAATGGGGATAGCTGTGGCGCAGGGATTCGTCGTGCACCAGTGTGCCTTTGGCCTTGAGCACTTCAATGACGTGATCGTTGGCTTTAAACACGTGTTCGCCGGCAAACAATTCGGTGCCTTCCAGAAAACAACCGTTACTGCCCACCGGATTTTCCACCGGCAGTTTGTAACGCATGCCCACCACATAGTCTTCCTGGCCGTGACCGGGAGCGGTGTGCACCGCGCCGGTACCGGATTCCGTGGTCACGTGATCGCCCAGGATAACTGGCACTTCGCGATCATAAAAAGGATGATGCAGTTTAATACCTTCGAGATCGGCACCTTTGCAATAGGCCACCACATGATGTTCTTCAAATCCGTAACGGCTGATGGCGTCCTTGAGCAGTGCATCGGCCAGCACCAGACGCTCGACACCGTATTGCCCGTCCACTTCGATAACCACATAATCCAGCGCCGGATTTAACGCCACCGCCTGGTTGGCGGGTAAGGTCCAGGGCGTCGTGGTCCAGATCACCACGGAGATGGGACCTTTGCCGCTATGTTCCACGCCATCGGCGTTATGACAACGTGACAGGAATGCCGCATCGTCCACCACCTTGAAGCGCACATCGATGGCCGGCGAGGTCTTGTCTTCGTATTCCACTTCGGCTTCGGCCAGCGCCGATCCGCAATCGGCACACCAATGCACCGGCTTGCTGCCTTTATGCAGGTGGCCGGCGTCAATGATTTTACCCAGGGCGCGAATGATATCGGCTTCCGTCCGGTAATCCATGGTCAAGTACGGATTATCCCAGTCGCCGAATACGCCGAGGCGGATGAAATCCTTGCGCTGGCCGTCCACCTGGCGCTGTGCATAATCACGGCAGGCCTGGCGGAATTGTTGTTCGGAAATCTTAACGCCTGCCTTGCCTTTCTTTTTCTCGACTTGCAGTTCGATGGGCAATCCGTGGCAGTCCCAACCGGGCACGTAAGGCGCGTCCAACCCCTCCAGCACCTTGGATTTAACAATGATGTCCTTGAGAATTTTATTGACTGCGTGACCGATATGGATGTCGCCGTTGGCGTAGGGCGGGCCGTCATGCAAAATAAATGTGGGCTTACCCTGCGCCTGCTCGCGCATCTTCTGATAGAGATCCATCGTTTCCCAACGCTTCAGCATTTGCGGTTCGCGCTGGGCCAGATTGCCCCGCATGGGAAAATCCGTACTGGGTAAATTAAGAGTGTCTTTATAGTCTGTCACGATCGTCTGCCACGCCTGCCTGCTGTATGGTTGGTGCAATTAAGTGATTGGCGAAACCGGCTATTTTACCCGTTCGGGCAGCGGTTCATCCAGCGAAAAACGCCTTGGCTTCGCCGGTATCACGCTGAATCTGCGCTTTCAACGCTTCAAAAGACTCGAACCGCTGTTCGTCGCGAATTTTGTGTAAAAACGACACCTGCACGTAAGCACCATAGATATCCGCGTCAAAATCAAACAGGTGTACTTCCAGTAAGGTACGCGTGCCACCCACCGTGGGCCGCTGTCCCACGTTGGCCACGCCGTTGACCGTTCTGGCGCCGATGCGGGAATCATTACTGTGCAATTGCACGGCGTAGACCCCGTAAACCGGTGACGATTTGCGGTGCAGGTATATATTGGCCGTGGGAAAACCAATAGTGCGGCCGCGTTTGTCACCGTGGGCCACCCGGCCGCTCATGGCGTAATTACGGCCCAGCAACTGGTGCGCCATTGCCAGATCGCCCTCGCCCAGGGCATTACGCACCCGCGTACTGCTTACCCGCAGCCCCTGAAAATCCAGGGTACGCGTATCCGAAACCTCGAAGCCGTATTGGACGGCGATCTTGTTAAGAAAACGAAAATCGCCGCTACGGCCCTTGCCGAACTTAAAATCATCCCCCACCACCAGGTATTTGATCCCCAGGCCGTCCACCAGGATTTGTCGCACGAATTGCTCGGCAGTCAGCCCGGCAAGTTGAGCGTTGAAACGCAGGCACAGTACCCGGTCGATGGCCAGTGTTTTCATCACCGTCAGCTTTTCCCGCAACCGGGTCAATCGCGGGGGGATTTCATCGGGCCGGAAATATTCCTGAGGCTGCGGTTCAAAAGTAATCAAAACCGCCGGTAATTGCATCTCGTCGGCTTTATCCTTTACCTGCTCGATGACTGCCTGATGCCCCCGATGCAGGCCGTCGAAATTGCCGATGGTCGCCACGCAACCCCGATGACGGGGTTTTAAATTGTGCTGTCCGCGAATTAATTCCATGATATTCGAACACTGTATTCGTCGTTATCCCAATCGGCGACACGTTTGGTGCGTTAACGGCTGGACCCGCAATGGCTGGTCTCACTCCGTTATTCGTGCTTTAAGAGGTCCTTTAGTTTAACACCGGTCACTATTAATAAAAGCCAGTAAACCGCCGCGCCTATCCCCACCCACAATAAAAGCATAAAAGCACGCCAATAGACATTCCAGGCCGCCCACTGATCCATGTCCTGAACACCCAGATATAAAACCACCGCCATTACGGTACAGGCGAAGACTGTTTTGAACAGGAAACGCAACCAGCCCGGATCGGGCTTGTAGGTGCCGTCACGCACCAAACCGCGGTAAAGCAACCCGGACTGAAATATCGCCGACAACGCCGTGGCCAGCGCTAACCCCACATGCGGGGCATCATAGGAAAAATGCACCATGGCAAGCACCACGATCAACGTAACGACTATTTTAGCCATCATCGCTATAAACGCGATCTTCATTGGCGTTTTGGTATCCTGGCGCGCGAAATAGCCGGGCGATAACACTTTCACGTAAATAAACCCTAATAACCCAATGGAGTAACCAATCAGAGCCAGTTGCGACATGCGCACGTCCACGGCATTGAAATCGCCATACTTGAAAATCGTGGTCAGCATCGGCCCCGCCAGCACAATCAGACCCACCGTTGCCGGGGCACCGATCAACCAAGACACGCGCAATGCCCAATCCAGGGTGTGCCTGAACTTATCCGGATCGGCTGCGGCAAATCGCGAGGATAAGCTCGGCAGGATCACCGTCGCAATGGCGATACCGAATACCCCCAGGGGGAATTCCACCAGACGATCCGCGTAATATAACCAGGAAATACTGCCGGCCGCGAGAAACGAGGCAATCCAGGAATCGATGACCAGGTTAATTTGTTGTACCGACGAGCTGAACAGCGCGGGCAACATTAATCCTTTGATTTTCTCCACGCCCGGTTTACGCCAGGCCCAGCGGGGAAACGACACTAGCCGCAATTTCATCAGGAAAGGGAGTTGAAACAGCAACTGCACCACCCCGGCCGCAAACACACCCCACGCCAGCACGATGACCGCCGAGTCAAAATAGGTGGCTGAGACAATGGCCGCGCCAATCAGGCACAGGTTGAGCAATACCGGTGTGATAGCAGGCACCGCGAACTTGCCATAGGTATTTAAAATACCGCCCGCCAGCGCCGTGAGAGAAATAAACAGGATATAGGGGAATGTGAAACGCAACATGTCCGCGGTTTGCGCGAAGCGGTTATCACCGTCCGCCCAGCCGGGGGCAAAGGCGAACACCAGCACGGGAGAGGCTACGACGCCGATGAGGGTTATTAAAAATAGCACCAGGCCCAGGGTCCCGGTAACATCCGCTGCCAGTTGACGGGCTTCATCGTGGGAGCAAGTGGTCTTGTACTCGGTGAAGACCGGTACGAAAGCCTGGGAAAAGGCCCCTTCCGCGAACTGGCGCCTTAATAAATTAGGAATACGAAAAGCGATGAAAAACGCATCTGTGGCCGCATCCGCGCCAAAAAACCGGGCGAACACGGCGTCCCTGACCAACCCAGACATACGCGACAGCAAAGTCATGGCTGAGACCACGGCAGTGGATTTGAGCAGTTTACTCACCGGCAATCCTCTTGATGTTCCAGCAGATTGGGAATATTGGCGCGGATTTTCATAACTTATTGTTTAATATTGATATTATGAATCTATCGTAGTACGGCGGCGACATTGGATCAGTGTCCATTGTGATATTAACGGCATCTTTCAAGGACTTACAGCGTTTTCTAGCACGGCCCTAAATATTTGACAAATGGGCAAAAAACTAGCATATTATGCGCCCCGGCAAGTACCAAAACCAATTTAAGTACGCTACTTGCACTTGAATTTAAAATTTTAAAGTAAAAAGCGAAAAAGTAAGGAGTTCGATTTGGCCAACTCAGCACAAGCCAGAAAACGTGCACGTCAGGCGGAAAAACGCCGCAAGCATAACGCCAGCATGCGTTCCATGTTTCGCACATCTATTAAAAAGGTCCTGAAAGCCGTTGAAGCTGGCGAAAAAGACAAAGCCGCTGACGCCTACAAGGCGGCCGTTCCGATGATCGACAAAATGGCCAACAAGGACATCATCAGCGCTAACAAAGCCGCGCGCCACAAGAGCCGTCTTAATGCCAGAATTCGTGCCTTATAGACGCACGCTCACCAAGCAGTACAAAATAACAATAACAAAAAAAACCGGTGCAAAACCGGTTTTTTTGTGCCCCACAAAAATGCGGCCTTTATGACTTCACTTTGAAGTGTTTCACCATGTCCTTGAGGTTATAGGCCATCGTCGTCAGCTCCTTACTGTTGCTGGTAACATGTTTGGAGCTGTCACTGGTTTTGTTGGCCAGGTCGGTAATAGACACCACGCTCTGGTTGACCGATTCAACCACGGCGCTTTGCTGCTGTGAGGCTGTGGCAATCTGTGACGTCATATCGGAAATGCCGGTGACCGAATCGGTAATCCGCTGCAGGTACTCGCCGGCTTCGTTGACAAAACTGACACTGTCCTGGGTTTTTTCACGGCTACGGTCCATGACCGACACCGCATCGTTGGTGCCGCCCTGAAGCCGTTCGATCATATTCTGGATTTCCTGGGTCGATTGTTGCGTGCGGCCGGCAAGGGTCCTCACTTCGTCAGCCACCACCGCAAACCCCCGGCCCTGCTCACCGGCGCGGGCAGCTTCGATGGCGGCGTTCAACGCCAGTAGATTGGTTTGCTCGGCAATTCCCCGAATAACATCCAACACCGTACCGATGTTCTGCGATTCATCCTGCAGGTTCTGCATCACTTCGGTCGCCATTTCCACTTCACCGGCCAGATCATTAATGGCACTGACCGTTTTACCCACGACCTGTTGCCCGCTTTCGGCCTCGTTTTTGGCATCCGCCGCGGCCGACGCCATCAGCTCGGCATTGTTGGACACTTCGATGGCGGACGCGGACATTTCGTTCATGGAAGTCGCCACCAGATCGGTTTCATTGCGCTGATGCAGCAATGTCTCTTCCGTGGATTCAATGGTCGAGGATAAGGTCGTTGCCGACGACGCCAGATTTTCCGCTTCACTGCTGATAACACTCACCTGGTTGCGCAGGTTTTCCACCAGCACCTGCACGGCGTCGCTCAAGGTTCGCAACTCCTTGAGACCTTCATTGGAAATATCGGTCGATAAATCACCCTGGGCACACTTTTCAAGTTCCGACACCAATTGGTCCGCCGGCCGGAACAGATATTTGCCCAGCACCCACAACGACGTTAACAGAAAAATTGCCACCAACGCCACAAAGCCGACGATACTGATAAACCGCGCTTCGTTCATGCCTTCATAAAAGACCTTCATGTCGTCAAGCGCCTGAAACCGCAACGCGACATCTCCACCTTCGGTCATGAGATCATAATGGATGGGCAAACTGGTACCACCGGACATGTTATCCCATCGATTACTCTTGTAAAGCACATCACCAGAAGCTGTGGATATAGTCACCGGGAGCCGCAACACATCTTCAATGTTTTTCAGATTGTGGGCGGGCTGGATAATCACTTCCATATAGCCGATTTGCCGCAAACCACCAATGGGCAGCAACGCCGAATAATAATCTTTGTCGTCTTTGACCCATAGTTCACTTAACATTTTCAGGCGATCGGCCCCCTGACGGACTTTAGCCTTGGCAAGCAATGAATCGTGTAATGTCCGCGACAAAAATGTATCACCCTCATCACTTTGCGCCACCAGATTAAAATCAAGATCATAAATCCTGATCTTGCGCAGGTCGATCACATCGCTGGTCACATAGCGTTGGTGATATTGCTCGTCCAGTATTTTGCCAAGTTTTGCCGTCAGATTGCTGTTGTTCGGATTCTCAACGGCCTGACTGGCCGCGGCACGAAAGCCCTCGGTTTGTTTGGTGAAAACACCGAGGTCGGCGACGATGTCATCCAGTTCAGCGATTGATTCACGAACGGTTACTTCGATAATGCGCGCCAGGCTGCGTGTCTGCGATTCCAGCGCCGTATCACTCATTTGATGCATTGAGAAAACGGAAAGCAAAATTACGACGGCACCCAGCGACAGCAATAGAAATGTTGTCAGCTGTTTGATGGAAAATCTGTCAAGGCTCATAATAGGAATCAATCAATTTCAGTTTATTCACGCAATGGATGTAAGCACACGCAACCTGGCGCTAGTCAGCCAATCCTAATGGGAAACCGGCATTCCCTTTTGCATCCATTCTTCCCAGCCACCGCGGAACCAGTAGATGTTTTTATAGCCGAGACTGACAGCGATTCTGCTGGACTCAACACTGCGGCCACACTTAACACCGTTGCAATAAAACAAAACCGGCGTTGATTTGGAGGGAATGACCTTGGCCAACGAATCTTTATTGGTGTCATAGTTCGGTAACCCAACAGAGCCTTCTATCCAGCCGGCGGATTCGCGGTCGCTGGCCTTGCGGGCGTCAATAATCACCAGCCCGGACGTATGGGTTGCCAGTTCAACGACTTCTTCAGCGTTTACACGCTTTGTGCCGTCAATAAACTCGGGCGCCAGTTTTTCAGCCAACGCCGAAAACGACAATAAACAAAATGACATAAAAGCAACCGCACTAATGGCAGGAAATCGAACGAAATGTCTCATAATTCACCTCTGATACTGCAAGTCATAACACTACATATGCGCCCCGGTTTCCGCTGGGTGTTTTATTCTTGTTCTGGCTAGCGCACATCCGGGGTCACCTAAATTGTCGGCCAGTTCACGCTTTTTTTTAGTCAACCCAACTCGCCTTAATCGGAGGTTAAGAAAACCGCTAAACCCGTGGTTTTAAATACATTAAACAGACGCATCACAAGCGCTGCAGTATCGACAAAACCGCTTGCGGTTTTAACGAGTCGCGATCGCGGCAACAGAATGGAGTTGAAGGCACTACTTATTAAAGTGGGAATATCAATAAGGAAGGAAAAACGAACTGAAACAGTCGGTCGAATAGTAAAAACCACAGGACCAACTTACAGAACCACCATGATGGCCGTGACCGGCTAACCCGTGTATTGGGTTGCGGCCAAATGGAGGAAATATCCGTCGCCGTTAAAGCAACACCAGATTATCCCGGTGGATCAATTCCGGTTCATCGACGTAACCCAGCAACTCCTCGATTTTATGGCTGGGATGCCCTTTGATGGTGCGCGATTCAGAGGCCGAGTAGTTCACCAGGCCGCGGGCGATTTCTCGCCCCTGTTGATCAATGCAGGTCACCACTTCACCGCGGGCGAACTGACCTGTGACATCGGTAACGCCAACCGGCAGCAGACTCCGACCGGCCTGTCGCAGCACCTTAACGGCGCCGTCATCCAGCACCAGCTTGCCTTTGGACTGCAGGTGACTGGCCAGCCATTGCTTGCGCGCAACTACCGGGCTCTGGTCGGCCAGTAACAGCGTGCCAATATGTTCACCATTGCAAATGCGCCGAATCACATCCGCTTCGGCGCCGTGGGCGATCACCGTCAGCGCGCCGGAGCGCGCCGCCAGCCGCGCCGCCCGTAACTTGGTATACATGCCGCCACTGCCCAGGACACCCGGATTTCCGGTGACCATGGCATCCAGCGCCGCATCCGAGGCGTTGGCTTCGTCCACCAGTCGCGCATCCTTATGATGACGCGGATCTTTATTATAAAACCCGGCCTGATCGGTCAACAGCAACAGCGCGTTGGCTTCCACCAGGTTGGCGACCAGCGCCGCCAGACTGTCGTTGTCGCCAAAATGGAATTCGTCGGTGGTTACCGTATCGTTTTCATTAATCACCGGCACAACGCCAAGATTAAGTAGCGCCGTGAGCGTACTGCGGGCATTGAGATAACGCTTGCGGTTGGACAGGTCGTCGTGGGTTAACAACACCTGTGCCGTGTGAATGTCATGTTGCTTGAAAAACGATTCGTAGGTTTGAATCAGCCCCATCTGGCCAATGGCCGCCGCGGCCTGCAGTTCATACAAGGCACGGGGACGTTGCTTCCAGCCCATGCGTTTCATGCCTTCGGCCACCGCACCGCTGGACACCAGCAATACCTGAATACCCTGCGCGTGCAGCCAGGCAATCTGCTTCACCCACGCGGCAATGGCTTTGGTATCCAGCCCCTGCCCCTGGGCGGTCAACATGGAACTGCCGATTTTAACCACCAGCCGTTTGGCGCCGGACAATCGCTTGCGGTGACTCATGCGGGCTCGTCCCGTTTCTGCATTTCAATATAGGCCATGATGTCGTTTACCAGGTGGTCTTTCCCTTCGCCGGTATAGGCGGAGATTTGATAGACCGGCCCCTGCCAGTTAATCGCCTGCACGATTTCATGACACACGTTGTCTCTTTCATCGGCGGCCAGCAGGTCGATTTTGTTCAATACCAGCCAGCGTTCCTTAGCATACAAAGTATCGCTGAACTTTTTCAATTCATTCTCAATCACCTGAAAGTTCGCTACCGGATCGCCGGTGCCTTCAAAGGGCCTGACGTCAAGCAGGTGCAGCAACAGGCGGGTGCGCGACAGGTGTTTCAAAAACTGGATACCCAGCCCCGCACCTTCCGCGGCACCTTCGATAACACCGGGAATATCGGCTATGACAAAGCTCTCATCCGTCCCGATACGCACCACGCCCAGATTGGGATACAGCGTGGTAAAGGGATAGTCTGCCACTTTGGGCTTGGCCGCTGATACCGCCCGTATCAACGTGGATTTGCCGGCATTGGGCAACCCCAACAACCCCACGTCCGCCAGTACCTGCAATTCCAATAATAAATTACGGTTTTCGCCGGGCGTACCGGGCGTGCTCTGGCGCGGTGCCCGGTTGGTGCTGCTTTTAAAATGCACGTTACCCAGGCCGTGTTTACCGCCTTTGGCAACCAGTAGGGTTTGCTCCGGCTCCACCAGGTCACCGATTTGTTCCTGGGTATCGGCATCGTAAACCACGGTGCCTACGGGTACGCGGATTACTAAATCTTCGCCGGACTTGCCGGTGCACTCGCGGCCCATGCCCTGCTCACCGTTCTGGGCCTTGAAACTGCGCTGATAGCGAAAGTCCGCCAGGGTATTGAGCCCGGTATCGGTGACCATATAAATGCTGCCGCCGTCACCCCCATCGCCGCCGTCAGGCCCACCCTTGGGAATATATTTTTCCCGGCGAAAGCTTACGCAACCGTTGCCGCCCTTGCCGGCTTCAACGCGGATGGTCGCTTCATCGACGAACTTCATAATAAGTGCCTGTGTTATCCAATTGCTCTGGCGTATTGATAGTTTAAAACAAATTTGCCCGATGAGCGTTTGCCGGGGATCCCGGCTCGTGGTGTTGTGCTGACCCTGTGCCGGAATGAGAAATTTTCATCCCGTATAACCGCGAAACCCCGCACGAAGCGGGGTTCCGAACATTCTTTAATTTGGAGACCTGCGAATTATGCGGGAACGACACTCACATATTTACGCTTTTTGGGTCCCTTGATTTCGAATTTCACCGCGCCCTCGGCGGTGGCAAACAAGGTGTGATCTTTGCCGCAACCCACGTTAACGCCGGGATGAACCTGGGTGCCGCGCTGGCGCAAGATAATGTTACCAGCCTTGACAATCTGGCCGCCAAAGCGCTTGACGCCCAGGCGTTTGGATTCTGAATCGCGACCGTTACGGGTGCTACCTGCTGCTTTCTTGTGTGCCATGATGTGTTACCTGTATAAATGCTTTATAAACCTTGAACCAATCTTGGATCAATCTCAGTTAAACGCCTCACCCGGAAATGTCGGTGATTTCCAGTTCGGTGTAATCCTGGCGATGGCCGGTGCGTTTTTGATGATGTTTGCGGCGCTTGAATTTGACGATTTCAATTTTTTTGCCACGGCCGTGGGAGACCACGGTCGCTGTGACTTTGCCGCCGTCTACCAGCGGTGTACCAACGGTTACCTTGTCGCCGTCGCCTACCATCAGGACGTCATTAATATCGACGGAACTACCTGCTTCTACAGGTAATTTTTCCACTTTGAGTTTATCGCCCTTGGCGACCCGGTATTGTTTACCACCGGTTTTAATCACCGCGTACATCGTTTTCTCCGTTTAACCTACAATTTGTAGGGCTTAATAGGGTATTTGTCAGTCTGTGGTCCGCAGACCCGGCAAAAGAGCGGGAATTTTAACGGCTAACGGCACCTAGGTCAAACACTACCCGCAGTTTCCGGGCACCTGGGCGGTTATCCACGGGCCTGGCAGGTCCCTGATCGACCGGCATTTTTCGCGGCACCGATCAAAAAATGAGGATGCACAAAACTTGACACCCCACGCATCCAACCATAGCATGGCCCAATGCCAGAAGCCGTGACACCACAATCCGTTAGCAGCCCGAAAATGTCCATAGACGGCATTTATCAGCTCATTGATGCTGATCTAAAGGCGGTTAACCAATTGATTACCAAGCGCCTCCACTCTGAAGTGGCGCTCATTAATCAGCTCAGCAACTACATTATATACAGCGGCGGCAAACGCCTGCGCCCGGTACTGGTGTTACTGACCGCCCGGGCCCTGGGATACCAGGGCAGCCAGCACTTTAACCTGGCGGCCATTGTCGAGTTTATTCACACCGCCACCCTGCTCCACGACGACGTGGTGGACGCCTCGGAAAAACGCCGCGGCAACAGCACCGCCAATGCCATCTGGGGCAACGAAGCCGCAGTTTTAGTGGGCGACTTTCTGTATTCCCGCGCATTCCAGATGATGGTCGACAGCAACAGCATGCGCGTCATGGAAATCCTCTCCGACGCCACCAACACCATCGCCGAGGGCGAGGTCCTGCAGTTGCTCAACTGCCACGACCCGGATACCAGCGAAAAACGCTATATGGACGTGATCCATTATAAAACCGCCAAACTGTTTGAAGCCGCCGCACAACTGGGCGCTGTCATTTCCGGCGCAACGCCCGAACAGGAATTTGATCTTGCCAAGTACGGCATGTATCTCGGTACCGCGTTTCAATTGGTGGACGACGTACTGGACTACAGCACCAATTCCAATAATGAACTGGGCAAGAATATCGGCGATGACCTGGCGGAAGGTAAACCCACCCTGCCACTGATTCGCGCCATGACCACCGGGTCTCGCGATAATGCGGATATTATCCGCAAGGCCATCACCGAGGGCGGTCGGCAACATATCGCCGAGGTTATCGCTGCCATCGAAACCACCGATGCCATCGCCTACACCGCCAAAGTGGCCCGCGACGAGGCGAATAAAGCCCTGGGCATGTTGTCCAACATTCCGAAATCACCCTTCCGCGATGCGTTATCATCGCTGGCGGAATTTTCCATTAACCGCACATATTAATCGTCACCCGGTCAGATATTCAAAACGATCGTTTTGCGGTTTGATATCGGCTGGCACCTGGCAGCGTTGTTGCCCGTAAAACGACTAACTGGTGGAATAATAATGACAGGATTCTTACAAACAGATCAGTTTCAACCCTCATTCAAAACTCGTTTTCCAGCATTAAAAATCATTTTGTTGCTTTTTGTATTCAACATCGCTTTAACGGCGCACGCCAAAGACAATGACAAGGATAAAGCCGCCACAGAACCGCTAAAACTCACCAACCGCGACAACCAACTGGTCGGCAAAATCTGGGACGTTAAAAACAAAGCCTTTATCAACCGGCAGCAATTACTTCACAAGGCATTGGACGCTAATTTTGTGCTGCTGGGAGAAACGCACGACAACATCGAACATCACCGGGACCATGGCTGGTTCATCAACCAGATTAGCCAGAAAAAGCCCGACGTTGCCATCGCCATGGAAATGGTGAATAAAAAGCAGGCCGATGAAATCAACAAAAACAAGAACGGCAATATTGACGACGTGATCAATATTCTGGAACAAGCCAAGGTGGGCTGGGAATACGACAAATACTACCGTCCCGTCTTCAGCAGCATCCTTAAAAATGACCTGCCCCTTTACCCCGCCGACCTGGAAAGAAGCACCATGATGAAAGTGGTCCGCGACGGTAAAGACAGCACCCCTAACGAACTCAAGCAATTGCTGAATAAAACGCCCCTGCCCAAGACACAACAGGAAGCATTGAAAAAAGAGATCGAAGCCACCCACTGCGGCATGATCGACGCCGCCATGACCAAAGCCATGATGCGGGGACAACGCACCCGGGATGCCGCCATGGGCAACAACCTGTACAAAGTCAGCCACGCCGGTGGCGACAAATCCAAAACCAGGCCGGTCATCATGGTGTCCGGCTCCGGCCACATCCGCAAGGACCGCGGGGCGCCCATGTACCTCAAGGCCCGCGACCCCGACGCCAAGATCGTCGCCATCGCCTGGCTCGAAGTGCACGACGACGCCACCGACCCGGAGGAGTATATAAAACAATGGCACAGCGACACCG
>JASFOJ010000068.1:0-24233 GCA_050116575.1 Gammaproteobacteria bacterium
GGGGCGGCCGATGATTGCGACGTAGCCGCAGGAAAAACTGGTACCGGCGTCATTGCGTTGATTTACCATAGTGTTGAATATTACTCCGTTACGAACTAGATCAGAATAAAAAAAACGGATAACCAGACCGGATAGTAGCAGGTCATCGCGCAGCAGGATGGAAAATTACCAAAATATTTTGCCGGAACTTACCACTGGCTGCCAGCGTTGCTTATCACCCAAGGTGGGAATTTTGTGACGTGTGCGCCTGCATAGCATCTGCAGCGTTACGAAAATCACTGATTGTGGCCCATCGCCAGTCAGGAACAGTTAGCCATCCTGGCGCATTAGCAACTCGAGAACGTTTTTCGCGGCAACCTGTTCGGCCCGCCGCCGGCTGCTGCCGGTGCCCTTGACCGGCTGTTTTAGCGTCGACACGCGGCAGGACACTTCAAATATACGTTCATGGTCACTGCCGCTGGTCGCGGAAACTTCATAGGATGGCAGCGGTTGCCGGCGCGCCTGCAAATATTCCTGCAACTGGGTCTTTGGGTCTTTGCTCACTTCCTCCAGCGATAAGTCTTTTAACTTATGCTGGTAAACGGACAGTATGTATTGCCTGGCCGCTTCCAGACCGCCATCGAGATAAATAGCCCCGATAATCGCCTCCATGGCATCGGCCAAAATGGATTTCCGGCGATAACCGCCGCTTTTTAACTCACCCGGCCCCAGGTACAGGTAATCCCCCAGATTCATTGCCAGCGCCAGTTCTGCCAGGGTCTCGCCTTTGACCAGTGTAGCGCGGCCACGGGTCATCTGACCTTCGCGCGCGTCGGGAAATCGGCGGTATAACTCCGAAGAAATAACGTATCCCAGCACCGAATCACCGAGAAACTCCAGGCGCTCGTTATTCAGGGAATGTTTACTGCGGTGAGTGACAGCCTCAGTAATTAGGGTCGCATTCTTGAATTGATAATTCAGTTTTTCGCAAAGTTTGGCGATGGATTTTTCGTTCGCGGACTTGTTTTTCACTGGCTTGCCTGAATCGTACGGCGGGTCAACTTGACGTAAATTAACAGCGGATCAATTTTGATTTTAAAGTCGTTCAATTGCTCAATTTAAATTCGCGGAACCCGGTCCTTTGCTCCACCAATCTATTGTAGCAGGTATTGGTCATTTTTATGTTAACCAGGATGATGTTAACGTGCTACCCAAACCGGACTGGTCTATTTTTTCACTTCCTGTTCTTCATGAAACGACGCAACGATATCGATGTTGCCAATAAAGTGTTTACGCACTTCATAATCGACTTCGATGAGATAACCGCCGTCGGTATCGGAAATAATAATATCCTCGGCGTGCACATTTTTAACGTCATCGATACCGAAACGTTTTAGCAAGGTGCTCTCAAGTTCGTGTTTGCTCAATTCTCCCATGCGGGCGTCGTGACCGAGCCGTTTTACGTGAGAGCTAACATTGAAGTTTTCCATATAAATCGGGAAAAGTGTCAGTGCAATCAACACAAAAAACGCCAATAATGCAAAGAGTGCAGCGATTGTTGGCATCGTCAAGCCATGCTGCTTACCAATGGGCTTCATAGCGCGCTCCGTTTACTGTTTTCACTGTAACACTCTGAAATATATAACATAATACCCATAACAAAGAAACTACCATAGTGTGTCAATGTGACCGCCTTATCGCTGCAAAACGCAATTTCGCGGCCTGAACCTGAATACCGCGCATTTTGCCGCTAACGTATTATCGGCATAGTGTCGAAATATCTGAATCTTCACCCGGATTCGGGCAAACGCAAAGCGGCTTCCGATTGACACATGGTGGATTACAACCGGCCGTACGCCAACCGGCTACTCGATGGCCTGACCGATACGGTCCCAGGTAACACCGTCATTGGTGCTATCCCAGTTCATCCAGATCATAAATGCCCGCCCCACCAGATTCGCTTCGGGAACGGTACCCCAAAACCGGCTGTCGTTGCTGTTATCGCGGTTGTCGCCCATCACAAAATACTCACCATCGCCCACGGTGTATTCCATATTCATTATCGGCCGATCGTCATCGATAAGAATTTGATGGTTGACGGTGACCAGGTCTTCTTCCTTTAGTTCCGCACCAGCCATGGTGATACCGTTGCCGGTCGCGTCATACATACCATAATCCGTTTGCGCCATGTACTTGCCGTTAATGTACAGCTTCTTGTCCCGGTAAACGATGTGATCCCCGGGCAGACCGATTACGCGTTTTATGTAATCGACAGCGGGATCTTTAGGATATCGAAACACGGCAACATCACCGCGATGCGGCTCACCGATGTCGATAATCTTCTCGTTGATCACCGGCAGCCTGATACCGTAACTGAATTTGTTAACCAGAATGAAATCACCGTTCAGTAATGTCGGCATCATCGAGCCCGATGGTATTCGAAACGGTTCAATAAGAAATGAGCGCAGTATCAACACAATCAGGATAACGGGAAACAAAGACCGGGAATATTCCACCAGCACCGGCTCTTTCAGTATTTTTTCCTTTTCCTGTTCCCGTTGTTCCTCGCTAAGCCCCGAGTCCGGACCGGCTACTTTGTCGAATTGTTTGCGCCGTTTAGGCGCCCATAGCCATACATCAAGCGCCCATACCACGCCTGTAATCAGTACAGCCAATACCATGATAGCTGGAAAATCTAGATGCATTTATTTTTTTCCCACTTTTAGCACCGCCAAAAAAGCTTCTTGCGGTATTTCAACAGATCCTAATTGCTTCATTCGTTTTTTGCCGGCTTTTTGTTTTTCCAGCAATTTGCGCTTACGACTAACGTCACCACCATAACACTTGGCGGTAACGTTTTTGCGTAGTGCTTTGACATTGGTTCTGGCAACGATATGAGAACCAATGGCCGCCTGAATAGCAACCTCGAACATTTGCCGGGGTATCAATTCTCGCATTCTATCGGCCAATTCACGTCCCCGGTATTGGGCCTGATCTCGATGCACAATAACCGAGAGCGCATCTACACGTTCACTGTTAATCAGAATATCCAGTTTAACCAGATCCGACGTCTGAAATCGCACCAAATGATAGTCCAGTGATGCATAACCGCGGCTGACCGACTTAAGGCGGTCAAAAAAGTCCAGTACCACTTCGTTGAGGGGGAGTTCATACTCCAACGACACCTGGCTACCCAGATACAGCAATTTTTTTTGTACACCGCGTTTTTCTTCGCAAAGCCCGATAACGTTACCCAAGTATTCCTGCGGCAGCAGTATATTAGCAAGAATTATGGGTTCGCGCATTTCCGCAATCCTGCCCTGTTCGGGTAGTTTGGAAGGATTATCCACGTTAATGACTTCGCCACTACTGGTAACAACTTCATAAACCACTGTCGGCGCCGTGGTAATAAGGTCCAGGTTGTACTCCCGCTCCAGGCGCTCCTGGATAATTTCCATATGTAACATACCCAGAAAACCACAGCGAAATCCCAGCCCAAGCGCGGTCGAGGTTTCAGGTTCATAAAACAACGCCGCATCATTGAGCCTTAGTTTTGCCAACGCGTCGCGTAAATCTTCATAATCGTCCGAACTCACGGGAAACAAGCCGGCAAATACTTGTGGCTGTACCGGCTTGAAGCCCGGCAACGGTGCTTCGGCAGGCCGGTCTGCGCCTGTCAGGGTGTCGCCAACAGGAACAGCGTCGATATCCTTGATACCGGAAATCACGCAACCCACTTCACCGACATTCAGCTCTTCAACCTCGACACGTTTGGGCGTAGAGATTGTCAGTTTATCAACCATGTGGTTTCGGCCAGTGGACATGACCTGGAATTTTTGCCCTTTTTTGACCCGCCCCTGTTTAACGCGGACCAGCGCAACCACGCCTAGGTAACTGTCAAACCACGAATCAATAATCAACGCCTGCAAGGGCTTATCAGCGTCGCCCACTGGCGGCGGAACCCGGGCAACCAGTTGCTCCAGAACCTCTTTTATCCCCACGCCGGTTTTGGCGCTAACTTTGATAGCATCCCTTGCTTCGATGCCGATAATATCCTCGATTTGGTGAATAACACGCTCCGGCTCGGCAGCCGGCAAATCTATTTTGTTTAATACCGGGATTACTTCCAGCCCCTGGTCAATGGCCGTATAGCAATTGGCGACACTTTGTGCCTCGACACCTTGCGAGGCGTCCACAACAAGCAACGCGCCTTCACATGCGGCAAGACTGCGGGAGACTTCGTAGGAGAAATCCACATGGCCGGGGGTATCGATAAAATGCAGTTGGTACACTTCGCCGTTTTGGGCCTGGTATTTCAGGGTGACACTTTGCGCCTTGATGGTAATGCCCCGTTCACGCTCGAGGTCCATGGAGTCAAGCACCTGCTCAGCCATCTCGCGTTCGGTTAATCCGCCACATAGCTGAATGAACCGGTCCGCCAGCGTCGATTTGCCATGGTCAATATGGGCGATGATGGAAAAATTACGGATGTGATCCAGATCGGACATAAAAACCTGCTGTTAATATCTGCTTATTGAATTGCCAACGGAAAGGAACAAAATGAATGGACTCCGATAATCCCCGCTGTGTCATATTTGTTGAGTTATATCAATCTGTTCCGATTAACCCATAACAGGGTAAACGAGCCGCTATTCTAATGCATTTTCGGGTAAAAACACACGCCCGGAAACGCAATACCGGACCAATCCCAATGGATTAATCCGGTATTCGTCGCGGATAGGAAAAGCCGCCGGGCAGATTATGAGTCCACGGACGTGGACCGCTGCATGTGCGTGCCTGCGAATCTAGTTATCGTTAAGCGTTAATCATCATCAGACAGTTTCAATGCCAGAAATACCGGGCCACCACGGCGTTGCACCAACAAGGGAACCGACTTGCCCGACGGTAAATCTTCGACGATCTCTTTAAAATGGTTGGTGCTTTTTACGTCGGTATTGTTGATCATCAGAATGACGTCGCCGCGACGCACCCCGGCTTTGCGAGCAGGTCCTGAATGAACATTGTTGACCAACACACCGTTTTCTTTTATCTCAAGACTGTCGCGCTGCGCCTGGGTTAAATCCGACACGGTAATATTCAACTTATTATCTTCGGACGTTTTAGGTTCCTCGATGCTGGCAACCTTCTCATCTTCTTCCGGCAGTTCGCCAAGATTCACACTTAGTTTTTTAATTTTGCCGTTACGCAGAATATCCACATCGACGTTTTTGCCAACCGGCGTCATGCCGACCACTGGCGGCAGGTTGGACGACTTAACAATCTTTTTACCGTCGAACTTTACAACCACGTCACCAACCTGAAAACCGGCTTTCTCCGCCGGACTACCGGGCAATACTTTGGCCACCAGCGCGCCGCGCGGCTTCTCCATACCGAAGGATTCAGCCAGTTCGCGGGTAACGTCCTGTATCAATACACCCAGCCAGCCACGGGCTACATGGCCGGATTCCTTGATCTGCTCAATGACGTTCATCACCATATTAATGGGGATAGCAAACGACAAGCCCATGAAACCACCCGTGCGGCTGTATATCTGGGAATTGATACCAATGACTTTACCGTCCAGGTTGAACAACGGGCCTCCCGAGTTACCGGGATTAATGGCGACATCAGTTTGAATGAACGGCACATAGTTTTCTCTGGGCAGATTTCGGCCCTTGGCACTAACAATGCCTGCTGTTACCGAATAGTCAAACCCGAATGGCGACCCTATTGCCAATACCCATTCGCCAACCTTGAGTTCATCGGAGTCGCCGATTTGCACCACCGGCAAGTCGTCTCCCTCGATTTTAAGCAAGGCAATGTCGCTACGCGCATCGCTACCAACCAGTTCCGCCACCAGTTCCCGACGATCGGAAAGCCTGACAATGATTTCATTGGCATCCTTGATCACGTGGTAGTTCGTCAACACATAACCGTCTCTTGACAGGATAAAACCGGACCCCAACGATTTGGAATCAAACTCCTCAAAGTCACGCCCGCCTTCGTCACCGAAGAAATGACGGAATAAATCACCGAACGGACCTTCGGGGATATCTTCACCCTTGAACGGTTTTCTTGTTGTCGGATGCTTGATTTTCTGGGTAGTACTAATATTTACAACGGCAGAACCGTTTTTTTCCACGAGCTTGGTAAAATCCGGAAGCTCACGGGCCTGGACGGAGACGACTCCCAATGCTCCCAGCATTAAAATAAAAACTGGCATATAGACCGGCAGACGCCTTACGACTTTTGCTTGCACTTGTTGTCTCCTGTCATTCATCATTATCATTTGTATCCGTTAACTCAACATTATTGTGTCTGTATGCGTGGCACCAACACCGACTTGATGAGCGTGGCGCAACAGTATGGGCTGATACTGAGTATTATCAGCGCTTTTGCGGCTGTACCAGCGCAATCCTGTAATACCGACCAATAATCCAATCATTGCACCGGCAATGCTCATAATATCCGGGTTCGCTGACAGCGTATGACGGGAAACAGTTTCTCCCGCTACAGCAAAAGCTATCATGCTCACAAGGGGCATGGCATACACGGCGATGGAACCTTTCACCAGAGAATTTTCATCAATCCCGATAACCACTTTGTCACCCACAGCGACCGGCAAATCGCCTGTTACGGGCAGAATGTTACGTTTGTTGCCGAAAACCTTTTGCAACGCCGATGTACCGCAACCTTTATTGGCGGCACACTGGCCACACGCGCTCTGCCTCTGGGTTTCAACCCATACGCAATGCGGGTCAATGTCGACAACAACAGCCTGTTCCTCGACCAAATTGGTGTCCCTTTTATTGCAAGGAAATGGATTCTGCGATCATCTGTACTGTCTGAGGCGGGACCTCGCCAACCACAGTGACATGATGATCATCAAGCTGGGAACTGTATATGTTGACGGCTCCCATTTTTGATTCCCCCATTAAACCTTTATTATCCTCGGCAACCTTTTCGACATAAACGGATACTGACGCCAGACCGTCGGATACCACCATATAATCCACCGGTTTGGTCTGATTAGGCATTTTTTGCTTGAATCGGCCTTTCAGGGTAAAACCGGCCGGCATATGTTTAATTTGCCATTGTCCATGTGTGCCTTGACCTGGCGCTTGTTTTGCATTTCGACCGTTATGCCACGTATAGCTTTCACCATTGACGGCCGGCTTTAACATCTCGTCAGGAATCATGTCGACAACGGTAAGATCGACAAACATAAGCTGTTCCAGCAGTTTACCGTCAGCAGCCAGCAAATCGGATTTCAATAACAAACCATTATCGTTGTCCACCGAAAACCTGTAGCCGTAGCGATAGCTGTCCTTCGGCTTAATGGCGATAATGGTGGCTTTACGCCCTGCCACGCGATCCTTACCCTCAACGAAAAACCCGTAATAATCGGTAAATTCCTTGAAATTTTTCGACAACCGCGCCAGCAGATGGTTGTTAAACCGCCGCTTCTCCACATACACGGACTGGCTGTCCGGCATATAACAGGTAACAACATCGTTAGTGCGGATAATTTCGCGAGCCCCGCCGTTTAAATGCACCAATCGCTGGAATTCCCCGCTCTTGTCTTTCTTGTGGATCAATTTCAGGGATTCCACCAACCCATCATGCATGTAAACCAGGTTGCCATGATAGTTCAGCGTCTTCAGGGCCCGGCCCATTTTATCGAGAAGTGTAAGCGCCGTCGTCGAAGATGAGCCTTGTTCCGCCCCGGCATTGGTAAAAACGATCAACCCCGCCAGTAATGCAACTAATTTCACCGCTGAACCTTCACCGTTGAACCTGGTTCGCGTGCTGCTGCTGGGATGATGAGACGATGCGCGCTGAAGAGATGATGTCATGCATCCCGGCACCGGCAACCTGCTGGCTGTGAATCACGATATATTGATGTAATTGCGGGTTCAGATTCTTATACTGACTGCCCTGAGGAAGTTGTTGCCGGCTCATGATGGTTGATGCTGTTGAAAAGCCATTTTGATTTTGTGGTGCCGGCACCATCAGGGGCGGTCTAACCGTGTTTGCCGGTTGCTCCTTGGCCAGCCTGACAAATTCGCTATTATCCGGCATGGTCGCCACTTGTTGCGGGTTGTCCTGGTACTCCAGCTGCACGCCAATCACCGCGATAGTTGCAACGGATGCGGCAATGGCAAATCCCGCAACCTTCTTGGTAATGTGGGTGGAAAATCCGGATTTTTTCGATGTGAGGGCGGGAGCGAGAATGGCGGGTTCTGATTCTATAGCCGTTTTGACGCAATCGGCAAAGTCTCGTTTCATAGCAACGGGCAGCTGACTGCGCATGGTATCGCTAATTATTTGATAACGCTCAAAACACGACAAGGTGTCCTGATTGTTGCAAAGTCCGCTAATAATATGATCGCAATGTTCCCGATTTAACTCACCATCAACAAATGCAGATAATTGCTCATTTTTCTCTATGTCAGTTGTCATTGTTACATTACCCTGCGTACTGTCAGATTAACCCACTAGTGGTCGAAGTGTTTTATCTATGGCTTCCCGAGCCCTGAATATGCGCGACCTGACGGTCCCCACCGGACAATCCATGGCTTCGGCGATTTCTTCATAACTCAGACCCTCGATTTCACGCAAAGTTATGGCCGTGCGTAAATCGTCCGGCAGATTCTCAATGGTACGAAATACCGTTTCCTGTATTTCATCCCGGCGCAACATGCTTTCCGGTGTTGCGTACTCTTTTAAAGCGGAATCACCCTCAAATTGCTCGGCGTCCTGCGCTTCAATGTCGGTACTGGGCAGCCTGCGCCCCTGGGCTACCAAATAATTTTTTGCAGTATTGATTGCGATGCGGTACATCCATGTGTAAAAAGCGCTCTCACCTCTAAACTTCGGCAGCGCGCGGTAAGCCTTTATAAAAGCTTCCTGGGCCACATCGTAAACTTCCTGCTGGTCTTTGACATAACGGGATATTAGCTTGACGACCTTATGCTGATATTTGCGCACAAGAATATCAAATGCCGCTTTTTCTCCTCGTTGTACTCGCTCGACGAGCGCTTGATCCACTTGTTTTTCGGCCATCTGGGCCAAAACCCCTTATATAACAAGGCATACTCCGTTGCCTTAATTTCGTAGACAGTTTGATCATAAGATAGTTCGCCGTGCCGTGTATCCATTGCCGTACGACATCCAACTTCTTTCGATTCGCAGGTTCTCATCTCGGGCGTATCGTTGGAGCGACTATCTTATTTCGCCATTTTTATCGTGACTCGCAGCCCCGACCGCTCGGCGCGGTTTGCTGTGGCCAAACGTATTGTACATACAAAACAATCTCGTGCCATGTTTTCGCCCTCAAAGACACTTTTTACCGGCAATTGTTCCTCATCTGCTCCGATCAGCGTAAAATGGCACCTGAGAGCTTAATATAAATAGTCAAATACCGTATAACAAACAGAGAGTTAACTCAAGCATAATGACACCGACCCACCACTACGACGTGTTGATACTGGGCGCTGGCGCCGCGGGGCTGACATTAGCGTTGCAACTGGACTCCCGGTTTCAAGTAGCCGTCATCTCGAAAGAAAGCCTGCATGCGGGAAGCACCTGGTACGCTCAGGGTGGCATATCCGCCGTCATCGATCCTGACGACTCCGTAGACTCGTACGTAGCAGATACCCTGAACGCCGGTGGCGGCCTGTGCCGGGAATCCGCCGTGCGCTACGTGGCGGAACACAGCAGGGAACAAATACAATGGCTGATCAACCTCGGCATGCCGTTTACCCATATGGAAGACGGTAATGATAAATCCGATTATCACCTCACCCGTGAAGGTGGCCACAGTCATCGGCGTGTCATTCATTCCAAGGATGCCACCGGCCATGCATTATCAAAAACGCTCATCGCGCGTGCTAAAGAACGTTCTAATATTCACATATTCGAAAATTACATTGCCATTGATTTGATCACCAATGCCAAGTTAAATCAGCAACCACAACGGGCGCTGGGTGCGTATGTCCACAACAAACAAACCGGGCACACCGAAACGTTTCAGGCCAACAGAGTGGTGCTCGCCAGTGGAGGTGCCAGCAAGGTTTACCTGTATACCAGTAATCCCGATGTATCCACCGGCGATGGTATCGCCATGGCATGGCGGGCGGGCTGTCGTATTGCCAATATGGAATTCATTCAATTTCACCCCACGTGCCTGTTCCACCCCCATGCCAAGTCGTATTTGATTTCAGAAGCCGTGCGCGGTGAAGGTGGCCACCTGCTACTGCCGGACGGTACCCGTTTTATGGAAAAGGTCGATCCCCGCGCCGAACTGGCACCGCGCGATATCGTGGCCCGCACCATTGACCACGAAATGAAAAAACGCGGTCTCGACTGTGTTTACCTGGATATCAGTTTCAAGCCGGCGGAATTCATCAAATCCTACTTTCCTACCATTTATAAGCGTTGCCTGAAATTCGGTATCGACATGACCAGGGAACCCATCCCGGTGGTGCCGGCCGCCCACTACACCTGTGGTGGCATTATTACCAACCAGCACGCCCAAACCGATATTGAAGGTTTGTATGCAGTGGGAGAAACCGCCTGGACCGGCATGCATGGCGCCAACCGTATGGCCAGTAATTCGCTGCTGGAATGCCTGGTATTCGGCGCCGCCGGTGCGAAACATATCAACGCTACTTTTACGGCAGACCAATCCTACCCGTTGTTGCCGGATTGGGATGAAAGCCGGGTCACCGACTCCGACGAAGAAATCGTGGTAGCCCATAACTGGGACGAACTGCGCCATTTTATGTGGGACTATGTGGGCATCGTACGTACCAATAAACGCCTGGAACGGGCCATGCGGCGGGTCAATTTACTGTCGAACGAAATATTTGAATATTACAGCAACTTCCGCGTAACTAATGACTTGATTGAGCTGCGCAATCTGGTGGTAGTCGCCGAACTGATAATCCGCTGCGCCATGGCACGCAAGGAAAGCCGCGGACTGCACTATACGCTGGATTATCCAAAACCGGACACCAGCAAGCCACCCCAGGACACTATTTTAACGCCGCCGAACTATCGGCCGCCTGTGGGCTATACCATCGAAGACGTATCCGCAAGCGCCTGAAGGTTTCAGGATCAATATTGTCGCGCAATAAAACGATCGACCGCCATCGGCAATACCACGGTTGTCCGGCCAATCGCAGGTTCAACACCACGAGTTGGGGGTGCACCACAGTAGTTGGCAGCAACGTCGCTGAAAAGGTTCGTTGCCGCCCATCGAACAATTGCCACTGATCATCGCTACCCCACACCGCCTGCCGAAAACGCGGCCATCTGGCGTCTACGACATCACCAATCACGGCCCACGCCGGGCTCCATCCTGCGTAGTACAAAGTCATTGTGTTACTGATGATCACCACCAGTCCCACCGTGATTTTCACCGGCAGCGGTAATTGCAAGGGTATCAGTAATATCAGCGCACCGAGATGCACCAGCAGCAATAATCCCAACCCAATGCGGGACCGCTCAATATTAATTGTGAGCGGACTGGCGTATTTTACTGACGACATCGGCGATTCCTATATCGCGGGGAACGGTGCGGCCCATCAGGTATTCCAGCAATAAATCATCGGGACTTTGCAGCAGCAATTCGAACGCGGACAACTGCGAGACCGATAACTGGTCAATGTGCCGTTTAAAAAAACTCTGCAACAGACTGTCGAGTTCCAGCATGCCGCGGCGGCATTGCCAATAGAGGCGGGATTTATGCTCCGGTGAAAGTTGTTGTTCCGATGATGATTGTTGTGTTGACACTTGCTTTTACGACATCCTATATCCGCTGGAACATGGCCGTTATTATATCGCAAACGCTACCAGGTTTTCTTTAGCATAAGCTGGCGAATATGACCGATAGCCTTGGTGGGATTGAGCCCTTTAGGGCACACGTCAACACAATTCATAATAGTGTGGCAGCGAAACAGCCGATAGGCACCCTGGAGATCCTCGAGCCGTTCTTCCGTGGCCTGATCACGGCTGTCCGCCAGAAACCGCCAGGCCTGCAGCAAAGCCGCCGGCCCGCGGAATTTATCCGGATTCCACCAAAATGAGGGGCAGGCGGTGGAACAACAGGCGCAAAGAATACATTCATACAGCCCATCCAGCCGGTCGCGCTGCGCCGGCGTTTGACTATATTCCACTTCCGGTTCCGGATCGTGCACGGTCAGATAAGGTTTCACGCCGCGATATTGCTGGTAGAACTGAGCCATATCCACGACCAAATCACGCAGCACGGGCAACCCCGGTAAGGGGCGTATCTCCACCGGTTCTTTGAGATCCTTCAAGGGTGTAATACAGGACAGCCCGTTACGGCCGTTGATATTCATACCGTCGGAGCCGCATACCCCTTCCCCGCAGGAATGACGGAAACTCAATGACTCATCCTGCGTCGCTTTAATTTTCAAGAGCGCATCCAGCAGCATCATGCCGGGCTCAATGTCCGGCAAGGTGTATTCCTTCATCGCAGGCGCCTTGTCGGTTTCGGGATTGTAGCGGTAGATCAAAAATCGCATGGACCCTGCCTTAGCCTCACTGGTTAATACACTCTTTTCTTCGGCGGAAACGCTTCAACACTTAGCGGCTTGGTGCGCACCGGTTTGTAATCCAGCGAATAATCTGTGCTGGAATACAAGGTATGTTTCATCCAGTGCACATCATCACGGTCGGGAAAGTCCACCCGGGAATGGGCGCCCCGGCTTTCCTTGCGCGCCTCGGCACTGATAACCGTGGCTAATGCCAATTCCACCAGGTTCTCCAGTTCCAGTGCCTCGATACGCGCGGTATTGAAAATCCTGCTATGATCCTTGATGCGGACGTTCTGTAAGCGCCGCTCGATGGCTTTGATTTTTTCCACACCGTCCTGCAGGACATCGTGGGTGCGAAACACGCCGCAATGATTTTCCATTTCCTGCTGTAACTCTTCCCGCAACGCGTCCACGGATTCGCCGTCACCTTTTTGATCCCAACGCGCCAACCGTTGCATGGCTTTGTCTACGCTGACGTCATTCATGGGACGGTGATAATGGTTTTCTTCCAGAAAACCGATAATGTGATTACCCGCCGCCCGTCCGAACACCACGATATCAAGCAGCGAATTGCCCCCCAGCCGGTTGGCGCCGTGCACAGACACGCAGGCGCATTCGCCGGCCGCATAAAGTCCGGGAACCGGCTCTTCCACGTTTTGCCCCAGGGGAGTCACTACCTGGCCAAACCGGTTGGTGGGAATCCCCCCCATCGTATAATGGGCCGTGGGAAAAATAGGGATCGGCGTATCCACCGGGTCAACATGGGCAAAGGTGATTGCGGTGTCGCGAATCCCCGGCAAACGTTTCTTGATAACCTCTTCACCGAGATGGTCCAGTTTCAGCAAAACATGGTCGCTGCGCGGACCGCAGCCACGACCTTCGCGCACTTCAATGGCAATGGCCCGGCTCACCACGTCACGGCTGGCCAGATCCTTGGCGTGGGGCGCATAGCGTTCCATAAAACGCTCCCCATCCTTATTGATCAGGTACCCCCCTTCACCGCGCACTCCTTCTGTAATCAACATACCCTTACCGGCAATCCCCGTGGGATGAAACTGAAAGAATTCCATGTCCTGTACCGGAATCCCGGCGCGCAGCGCCATCGCCATGCCGTCACCGGTATTAATGCGCGCGTTGGTATTGGTGCGGAACAACTGCCCCACCCCACCGGTGGCCAGCAAGGTGGTTTTAGCCTCAATTATCATGGGTTCGCCGGTTTCGATTTCCAGCACCAGGGCGCCCAGCACATAACCATCGTCGTCCATCAACAAATCTATGGCAAAAAATTCATCAAAAAAATGCGTCTTGGCGCGGATATTCTGCTGGTAAAGGGCATGTAAAATGGCGTGGCCGGTGCGGTCCGCCGCGGCACAGGTACGCGCCGCCTGATCGCCCCCGAAATTCTGGCTCTGGCCGCCAAAAGGACGCTGATATATTTTACCGCTGTCCAACCGGGAAAACGGCACGCCGTTGTGCTCCAGTTCGATGACACAATGGGATGCCGCCCGACACATATATTCAATAGCATCCTGGTCACCCAAATAATCACTGCCCTTAACGGTGTCATACATATGCCAGTGCCAGTTATCGGGCAACACGTTGGCCAGGGCGGCATTCATGCCGCCCTGCGCGGCCACCGTGTGGGAACGGGTGGGGAACACCTTGGACACCACCGCCACATTGGCCTCGGCGCTGGACAACTGAAGCGCGGCGCGCAACCCACCGCCGCCGGCTCCAATCACCAGGGAATCAAATTTGCGTTTTGGCAGCGTCATTCAGTTAATCCATTATGTCTCTCTAGCCAAGGTTTCTGTTGCGCCATTATTACCCTCATACTATTACCACGCTCAACAACACCTTTAGCCCCCACAGCCCCATGGCGACCAAAAACAACATCAGCGCGGCGAGTTTAAACATGCGAAAACCAAAAGGCTTGATGTAATCCAGCACAATGTCACGGGCACCCACCCAGGCATGCAACAGTAACGACAGCATAAATAGCCCCGTTGCAATATTGTTAACGGGGTGGGAAATCCATTCCAGCCACTGATCATAACGGTTCGAATCGCGTAACAGAAAACTGGTTAGCGCATAAAGGGTGAATAATGCCAGGTAAACAGCGCTTAACCGTTGAATAACCCAGGCGCGCAGACCCGCCGAATCAGACCAGCTCATAGTAGCACACCCGCCGCCACCAACACGGTCAACCCAAGCGCCAGTCCATGCACCATCCAGGCGCTGAATCTCGCCGCCGTTCTCGAAACGCCCGCATCGATATCAATCAACAAAAACCGTATGCCGGCAAAAAAATGATGCAAAAAAGACCATAACAATAAAACGATTATCCCTTTCACTAGGGGATATTGCATCGCTTGCGTGAGTTTGGCGTACTGTTGCACACTTGAAACCGACATCTGTAATGCATACATCAGGAAGGGGATGGCAACGACCAACAAGGCGCCGGAGACCCGGTGAGCAATGGACACCACCGCGGTGACCGGCATGCTGATCTTGAGAAGGTTGAGGTAACGGGGTCGCTTGTTGTTTTTATCCATTAATATCAATTGTATAACATGTTTGGCAAAGGTCCAGTTCCGCGGCACAACGTTATGACGGGATTGACAACGGCATGAATACGGTACCACGCCATTATGGTAACATTAACGACGGTAACACAAACGGCGTGAGCCGCCCTCTATGAATATGTGCTATGTGAACACCCCGTGAACCACCCCGCCGGGAACTGCGTTACCGGGTTTTAGCCGGGTTTATGGTTGCCGCTAAGACGCATTGTACTACAACAACGGATGACATATGACAATCAATAGTGACTGGCTGGAATTTCTTAAGCAGCAAACCGCTCATGTAAACGACACCCAGGTCGTGGAATATTTTGACAATACAAAAGATGATGAACGGCGCGCCGCCACCAGCGGTAATATATTGTGCGAACTCACCCACCTGGGCTACATCAAAGTCAGCGGTGAAGAAGCTCAAAGCTTCCTGCAAAACCAGTTAAGCAACGATATTAACCAGGTATCGCCGCAACACAGCCAACTCAATGCCTATTGCAACGCCAAGGGTCGGGCACTGGCGTTGTTCCACGTCATCCAGTTCAACGATGCCTATTATCTGCAATTGCCCGTTGAACTCATTGCAACGACGTTAAAACGTTTACAAATGTTCGTGCTGCGCAGCAAAGTCACCCTACAAGATGCCAGCGACGAATTAATCACCTGCGCACTGGCCGGTCCCAATGCGGCGACATTGCTCGCCGAGCTGGTCACCGAGGTGCCGGAACAGGTCAATCAAAGCGCGTGTGATGAGGGTATCGGCATCACCCGTGTCCGCGGTCAACAACCCCGTTTCCTGATTTATGGCGACTTTCAAAATCTCACCGGCGCCTGGAACCGGCTAAAAGAGGGGGCCACCGTTTGCAGCCACCACGCCTGGTCGCTCCTTGATATCCATGCCGGCGTCCCACAGATCTATGCCGCCAATGTGGAAGCCTTCGTTCCGCAAATGATGAACCTGCACAGCATTGACGGTATCAGTTTCCAGAAGGGATGCTATCCGGGCCAGGAAGTGGTGGCCCGCATGTATTTCCTGGGCAAATTGAAGCGGCGTATGTATCTGTCCCACGTTGACTCGGAACAACCGGCCCGGCCAGGAGATTCCCTGTTCAACCAGGACAGCAACCCGGACCAGGCTATTGGCCGCGTGGTGGATGCACAACCGGCGGAAAATGGTGGTTATGATTTACTGGCGGTATTGCAGATTTCCAATGTGGAAAGCGATTCGGTCCACCTGAACAACCCGGGCGGCGAGCAGCTGACGTTCATTGACCTGCCCTACACCGTGGCCCTGGAAAGAGAAAAAGACGGTTGAGTTTTAATACAAAGGCGTGAAGACGCAGCGTTTGAAAAAGCTACCAGCAGTTTAATCCTGCTTCCTTTTCAATTCTGATAGGGTTAGTGTAACTTTTGTGCGCCTCTAATGGCGCGGTTTCCTATTCCAAACTGTCGATTGGATATCCTGTGCGTCTTCGCGCCTTCGCGTTGATAATGTTATGCATTAAAGTTACGCGGACCGGTTGTCCGGCACTTCCCGGAAGCGAATCTCATTGTGTTTGGTCACAAAAAAATAACCGTTGACCGGCTGCCTTTCGTGATTGACAAGACGATAAACCGCCGGCTTTTGAATCATCATTGTTTTACCCCGGCAATGTACCAGAACATTGCCGTGCATATCGATGTCAATGCCCCCTTCGTCTTTGGTGCCCACAACTTTCATACGCAGCGCACTAATATCGGCGGTACCGTTTAACACAAATTCGTAGTACAGCTGCTTCTGTTTGCCGTGAAAGTAAACATCAACACCGGGGAACACGTTGGAATATTTCAGCTCCATAAAGCTGGACGTTGAATGGCCGGTCAGCCCGTGTTGTTCATTGCTGGAGAGCACCAGTGGCTCCAGCCCCTTGATCATTGCCGCGCCGGATCCGCCGACGAACTGTAAACTGATCTGCGAAAGTTTGGTTTTTTTCGCAGGTATATCAGGGGGATCAGCGTGTTCGTTACTATAAAGATTAAGCAACACTTCGCGTTCCATGAACAACAGGTCATACTGATAGCCCTTGGAGAAGAATTTGACCCGGTCGGCAAAACTCCCGTTATTGGTCTGAAAGTGCATGGGAAATTCGGCAAAAAATTCTGCCACGCTGGTGACGGAAGACGCCGGTTTGGTGCTATGAAAATACGTAAATAGAAAAGCTGCGAAGACAAGTGTTCCAAACAGGCTAACAACACCCACGGTATAATGACGCTGATTCAACGCGTCAACACTACGGCTTATCCTTGCCACGTTACTGCTCCCTGCTAGTAAGTTGTGTTAGCTGTATTTATTGTTATTACTATTGGTGTCGTACTTCCCTTATTTCCCTTATTTCCTGGATTGCGTTAATCCTCTCGCCGGCATACGGTTGCGATATACATCGATCCTGTCACTAAAACTCTATTTTAACCCCGTTTATATTTTGATCCCACTATAGCTCCAGACGATCCGCATCCCTTTATTTCCTCATCACCAGCGGTGCTACGCAAACGCCCCGTCAAAGTATCTCTTAATAGTAACCAAATAATGGGAATTTACCAAATGCGCGGCAGGTTTTTACAGCAAATCCCTTTTTATATCGGGATTATATGATTCACGAATCACCGCAATCACGTAGTCCAAGTTACAAAGCCATCAGACAATCGTCAGATCCACCCAGACAAAAGACAGTCTCAGTAGCTAAATATCTGACACGCCGTGCCGCATATGTGGAAACAGCAAAACGTCGCGAATCGATGGCTGGTTGGCAAACAACATTACCAGACGGTCAATCCCGATCCCTTCACCGGCAGTGGGAGGCATGCCGTGTTCAAGGGCAACAATGTAATCGGCGTCGTAGTGCATAGCTTCCTGATCGCCGGCGTCTTTTTCCTCAACTTGCTTTCTAAAGCGCTCTGCCTGGTCTTCCGGATCATTTAATTCCGAAAAACCATTGGCGATTTCCCGGCCGCCGACAAAAAACTCAAAGCGATCGGTGACAAACGGGTCATCGTCGCTACGGCGCGCCAGCGGTGACACTTCTGTAGGATAAGCCGTAATAAAGGTAGGATCTTTCAGACGGTGTTCCACGGTTTTTTCAAATATCTCAATTTGGACTTTACCGAGGCCATAACTGTCTTTTAAAGGTATATCCAGTTTCCGGGCTATGTCGCGCGCCTGTTGTTCATCATGCAGTTGCTCGGCGGTGATATCAGGGTTGAATTGCAGGACGGAATCGAACACCGTCATGCGCGCAAAGGGTTTGCCAAAATCATAGGTCTCACCCTGGTACTCAATGGTGGTGGAACCATGAATGTGTTGCGCCATGCCGCGCATCATTTCCTCGGTGAGGTCCATCAGGTCGTGGTAATCGGCATAGGCCTGATAAAACTCCACCATGGTAAATTCCGGGTTATGGCGGGTGGATAAACCCTCGTTGCGGAAATTGCGGTTGATTTCAAACACCCGTTCAAAACCGCCGACGACCAGGCGCTTTAAATACAACTCCGGTGCAATGCGCAGATAAAGCTCCATATCCAGGGTATTGTGGTAGGTCTTGAACGGCCGTGCGGTGGCGCCGCCCGGGATGGTGTGCATCATGGGTGTTTCCACTTCCATGTAACCATGGTCCAGCAGGCAACGACGTACATAGTCGATGACCTTAGAACGAATACGGAAGGTGTCACGCGTCACATCACTCATGATCAGGTCAACATAACGTTGACGGTATTTGGTTTCCTGATCCGTCAGACCGTGGTATTTCTCCGGTAACGGGCGCAGCGCCTTGGTCAACAACTCAATCTCATCGACGCGCACCGACAACTCCCCTTTCTGGGTGCGGAACACGGTTCCTTCAGCGCCGAGAATGTCTCCGATATCCCATTTTTTGAAGTGCTCATTGTAAAAACCTTCCGGCAGGGTATCGCGGGCAATAAACAGCTGAATCTGGCCGGACATATCCTGAATATGCACAAAACTGTTTTTACCCATGATCCGGCGAGTCATCATGCGCCCCGCCACCTTGACGCGAATGGGTTCAGCCGCCAGTTGCTCGTCGGTATAGCCGCAATATATGGCGTGGATCTCCCCGGCCAGCGTGTTGCGGCGAAAAGTGTTGGGAAACGCCTTACCGTTTTCGCGCAGCAACTTGAGTTTCTGCCGGCGTTGTTCGATCAGCTTGTTGGTATCTTGTGGTTGCGAATCGCGTTGCTCGTTATCCATGGGTGTATGTAATGTAGTTATAAAAATAGTGTGTCAATGTTTACGCAAATTAAACGTCGGCTTTTAAACTGGCTTCGATAAAAGCATCCAGCTCGCCGTCCAATACCGCCTGGGTATTGCCGGTTTCCACACCGGTTCGCAGATCCTTGATGCGCGATTGGTCCAATACATAAGAACGAATCTGGCTGCCCCAGCCGATATCCGCCTTGGACTCTTCCAGCGCCTGTTGATCGGCATTGCGCTTCTGGATTTCCATTTCGTACAACTTGGCCTTTAACTGCTTCATAGCGGTAGCCTTGTTTTTATGCTGGGAGCGGTCATTCTGGCATTGTACAACAATGTTGGTGGGCAAATGGGTAATCCGTACCGCAGACTCGGTACGGTTAACGTGCTGTCCGCCGGCCCCGGAGGCGCGGTAAACATCGATGCGCAGGTCCGCCGGGTTGATATCGATATCGATATCTTCATCAATTTCCGGTGACACAAAAACGGAGGCGAACGAAGTATGGCGGCGGTTACCCGAATCAAAGGGGGATTTGCGCACCAGCCGGTGCACCCCGGTTTCGGTACGCAGCCAGCCAAACGCGTATTCACCTTCAAAGCGGATGGTAGCGCTTTTGATACCCGCTACTTCGCCTTCGGAGACTTCAATTAGTTCGGTTTTAAACTCATGCTTCTCCCCCCAGCGCAGGTACATGCGCAGCAGCATTTCAGCCCAGTCCTGCGCTTCGGTGCCGCCAGACCCGGCCTGGATATCCACGAACGCATTATTGGCGTCCATTTCGCCGGAAAACATGCGCCGGAATTCCAGCTTGGCCAGAGAATCTTCGAGCTTGTCGAGATCGGCAACAATGGTTTGGATCGTGGCGTCATCCTGTTCCTCGACCGCCATGTCGAACAACTCGGCGGAATCGTCCAGGCCCGAACTGATTTCGGACAGGCTATCGACCACGACTTCGAGCTGCGAGCGCTCTTTGCCCAGCGCCTGGGCGCGGTCGGGGTCATTCCAGACGTCGGGTTGCTCCAGCTCGCGGGCGACTTCGACTAAGCGTTCCTGCTTGGCATCGAAGTCAAAGATACCCCCTCAAGGCCGCTGCTCTGCCTTGCAGGTCTTTAATACGTTCAGCAATGTAACCCGTTTCTATCATAGGTCCCGACACATGTGGAAAATTACAAGGGTGCAGATGATACAACAACGGCCGGTGTAACCGCCAGCCCAATACACTGTGCCGTCCATACCGGCCACGGGTTCGGTCACGGGCCAGATATCGATTGCCAACAATTGGGTTAAAACTCAGGGAGCAAGCGGCTCCAAAGCGGTTTCGATGACCGGCTCGATAAAATCAACGATCAACTGGGCGCTTTGTAAACCGCGGTATTCGTTAATCGCCAGTTTATACGCCACATCCACCACGCGAACGTCGTCCGGCCAGGTGTCATCGACGGTATTGAACGCAATGGCATCGACAATACGGTCGCCGCCGGGGATTTTCAGCACCAGCTTAAGGTGGCGCTCGCCCACGATGCGACGTTGCACCAGCTCGAAGCGTCCGTCGAAAACCGGTTCCGGAAAATGCTGTCCCCAGGGCCCTCCCGCTTCCAGCAATTGCGCCAGCGACAAATCAATTTCGCCGGCCTGTAACTCACCGTCACTATGGATCACGTGCTGCAAATCATCTTTATCCACGACGCGCTTCACCTGTTCGTCGAACACCGCAGCGAACCGTGTAAAGTCCTTTTTCTTGAGTGTCAGGCCGGCAGCCATGGCGTGTCCGCCGAACTTGGATAGTAAATCGGGATGCTGCGCCGCGATACTGTCCAGCACGTCACGGATGTGAACGCCGGGTATGGACCGCGCCGATCCTTTGATAAGCGCTTGCCCGTGTTCGCTGTCCGCGCCGGCATCGGCAAATGCAATCACCGGCCGGTGATACTTTTCTTTTACCCGCGAGGCCAAAATCCCGATCACACCCTGGTGCCAATCTTGTTCATACAGGCAGACGCCGGTGGGCAGTTCTTCTTCTTTAAGCTGCAGGCTGTCCAGGGCCTGGGTTTTCATCTCATGCTCGATGGACTTGCGTTCTTCATTCAGCCGGTTAAGCTGGCCGGCAAAGTCCTGGGCCCGGTCCGGCACATCGGCAAGCAGGCACTCAATACCCAGGGACATATCATCGAGACGGCCGGCTGCGTTTAACCGGGGACCTACGGCGAAGGCAAGATCCTGCGCCCCAAGGTGGTGCAATTGACGGCCCGCGATTTCCACCAGCGCTTTAATACCGTCACAACAACGGCCGGCGCGAATTCTCGCCAACCCCTGGGCCACCAGGATACGGTTGTTATGATCCAGTGGGACGACGTCGGCGACCGTGCCCAACGCCACTAAATCCAGCAACTCAGCCAGATTGGGCTCATCGATATGCTGCTGGTCAAACCAGTTGGTGGCTCGCAACTGCGCCCGCAATGCCAGCATTACATAGAAAATCACGCCCACTCCCGCCAGCGCCTTGCTGGGAAACGTGTCTCCCGGCTGGTTGGGATTGACAATGGCATCGGCCGCCGGCAGTCGATCGCCGGCCAGGTGATGGTCCGTAATAACCACCTGGATACCCGCCGTTTTTGCCGCGTCGACCCCCTGAATACTGGATATGCCGTTATCCACCGTCACAATAACATCAGGGCGCAAGCGGGCAGCTTCCTGTACAATTTCCGGTGTCAAACCGTAACCGTATTCAAACCGGTTGGGCACCAGGTAATTGACCGAACGGGCACCCAGCCGGCGCAGTGCGCGCACGGCCACTGCGGTACTGGTAGCGCCATCGGCATCGAAGTCACCAATAATCAACAGGGATTGTTGCTGGCGGATCGCGTGTTCCAATAGACCAACGGCCCGGCGGATATCTTTGAGTTCCCGGTAACTAAGCAGGCAGTCCGCGACGTATCGCAGTTGATCGGGAGAAGTAATACCGCGATTGCGGTAAACGCGGTTGAGTACCGGATGCAGTTCGGAAAGGGAAAACGCATTGTCCTCAGCCGCCTGTAATCGCTTTATTTTTTGTGCCATAAATATTGGTAAAATGATCAGGCCATTGTAGTTGAGTCATGGGACCCGGTTGCAGGGGCGGCCGGCGTTGTTATTCTGCTCAAGGGTGACCCGCCGGTAACTGCATTATCGCCCCGTGTTGCCGTATAATCCGTTGTTTACATGAATGCCGCCGGCGTTACTTGCCGTGGCTATATTGGTCCAGACAATTGATCAAAACAAACCGCAACGCAGTTTAACACTGTCTTTATCCAGGAACCACGATGCCACAAGCCCGCGAATTTATTCCCCTGAACATTGCCGTATTGACTATCTCCGACAGCCGGACCGCAGAGACGGATACCTCGGGACAATTACTGGTAAATCGCCTCTGTGACGCTGGACACGAACTGGCAGAAAAAAGCATTGTGCCGGACGATATTTACCAAATACGGGCGGTGATCTCAAAATGGATTGCCGAGGAAAGCATCAACGCTATCGTAACTACCGGCGGTACCGGCGTCACCGGGCGAGACGGCACCCCCGAAGCGGTGGCGCCGCTGCTGGACAAAACCATCGAGGGTTTTGGTGAAATGTTTCGCATGTTGTCCTACCACGACATTAAAACCTCGGCGCTGCAATCACGCGCCGTGGCGGGGGTGGCCAACGGCACCTATATCTTTTGCCTGCCGGGGTCCTCTGGCGCCTGCGCCACCGGTTGGGACAGCATTATCAAAGACCAGCTCGATAACCGCACCCTGCCCTGTAATCTCGTCATGTTAATGCCCCGACTGCGGGAAAATTAATTCTATTTGGGCATACCATAAATCTTTTTAATTATGAGGCGCCGTTGGGGGCGTGCGACACTAACAATCAGGATCAGTGACTGGTTGCGCTGATCAAGCATTTGTACAGGATGTTGCAAAGTGTACCCGCCACCCGTCTCGAACAGTGTTCGCCGTCCCGGCATCACTGGCCGGGGGTTCTCTGTTATCGAGATACTTATCGTAATAACGATATTATCGATTCTTGTCTCGATTGCCAGCCCGGCCTACGAAAACTACCGTAACCAGCAACACTACGTCGAAGCCAAAAACGATATTCTGGCGATACAATCCCGCATTGACCGGTTTTACGTACGCCATAACCGCTTCCCGGATTCCCTGGCCGAAGTCGATGCCGCGCGCCTGACTGACCCGTGGGGTCAGCCCTACTACTATCTCAATATCGCCCGTTCCGACAAACACACCTCCGACGCCAAAGTGCGGCGCGACAAAAAGCTCAAGCCGGTGAATTCCGATTATGACCTGTTCAGCAGTGGCCGGGACCGAACCAGCAAGCCGGCCTTTACCGCCAAAGCGTCCCGGGACGACCTCGTACGCTGCAACAACGGCACCTATATCGGGCTCGCCGGTGACTATTAAGCAATTTTTTTCGGATTTCAGACGCTTACGACAAAAATTGCTTTCAATTTATAGCGGGGAATGCCGATATGAATACAGTAATCGATTGCGTTATCGCAGGTTTGTTTTTGTCCAGAGGCTGGCACAGCTCATTTGAATGTTAAAACATACTCGTCAACCGGGATTTTCCGTACTGGAGATATTGATCGTTATTGCCATTCTGGGAATATTGGTCTCCATCGCCATCCCGGCCTATGAAACGTATCAGGACAGTAAAAACAACGCCACGGCCAAAGCGGATATCCTGGAGATTCAGGGAATAGTTGAAAAGTTCTATGTCACCCACAACCGCTTCCCGGCCGACTTGTCGGAAATCGGCCAGCAAAACCGGCGCGATCCCTGGGGTAACCCTTATTACTACACCAATGTCTCCACGGCAAACAACAAGAGTGC
>JASFOJ010000069.1:0-23046 GCA_050116575.1 Gammaproteobacteria bacterium
AGTGGCGAACAATGCCATTTAGGGTTGTGCATGTGGCAGCTACACAAGTGCCAACGATCCTGAACTGTCCGCTCCAATAACGGCCACAATTTCCTGTGGCTGGCCATTTTAAGGTGGGTACTCCGCTAATCGATCATCCTACTTCAGCAATTACCAGGCCAAAGGGTGTCCAAGATCCATTTGTTGCTTTAAAAACAGCGAACTACAGTGTAACGCTATCATCCCGGGAACCATACAAACGTGATTTTGATCACGTTTTGTCAATTCCACCGACACCTGGACAAATTAATCCAACCGTGGACCGATCTGCTCACAACTGAAACATCAGCTAGAAATACAACGAGTTACGACAGAATGAAAAGTGATACGGCGATAAAAAATCGTGAGCCCGGACCAAATTTTATTTAAGCACGATTAAATGGGAACGCCAATACATCTCCAACGCTTTTTTTGTCAAGCATAAATTGAATTAATCGATCTACACCCAGCGCCACCCCGGAACAATCTGGCAGTCCGGCGGATAAAGCATCGAGAAAATACTGGTCCGGTGTCACCAGGTTTGTTTCACGCCGGGCACGCATTTGTAAATCTTGCTCAAAACGTCGCTTTTGTTCAGCGGCATCGGTCAGTTCCTGAAACCCGTTGGCCAGTTCCCTGCCCTGAGCAAATAATTCAAAACGTTCCGCTACCTGCGGATTATGGGGTGCAATGCGCGCCAGTGCGCACTGTGAGGCGGGATATTCGTAAATAAATGTTAACCGTCCAATACCCAGTTGTGGCTGAACACGGTAAGACATCAGAAAATCCAGATACAGGTCCCGGTCCTCCCCGGCAACCGTTGTTAATCCAGCCTGTTGGGCACACCGGTACAGGTCTTCCGTTTGCGCAGTGAGTGGATCTATATCCAGGTAGCGCACGAACGCCTCCTGGTACGTCAGATATTGGGTCTCCTGCAAGTCCTGTTTCACCAACCCGCGAACCAACTGGTCAACCTCCTTCATCAGTTCACGATATCCCATACCCACGCGGTACCATTCCAGCATGGTGAATTCGGGATTGTGTTGCGAGCCCAGCTCTGCCTGACGGAACACATGGCACAATTGATATATGGATCCGCTGCCGGCTGCCAGCAGCCTTTTCATATGAAACTCCGGCGATGTGATCAAATAGCGTTCCGGTGCCACGTCACCATGACCATCATAGCGCGTTGCGAAACTTTCTATGGCGGGATCGGTGACCGACGCCGCGGCAAGCGATGGGGTATCCACTTCCCAGACACCCCGCTGCTTGAAGAAATCCCTTATCGCCTGATAGACCCGCGCCCGCACGCGCAGCACGTCAGTGCCGGCCTGCGGCCGCCAGCTTTGCCGATCATCACCGGGGGAAGTCATAATGCACAGGATTGAATCAAACAGCGTATCGCGGCAAGGTTCCAGTCACCATTCACTCTTTTACCCGGCCCACATATTCACCGGTGCGGGTATCGACTTTGATAACCTCGCCCTGCTCAACAAACAGGGGCACTTTAACCACCGCACCGGTTTCCAGCGTCGCGGGTTTACCACCGCCACTGGCGGTATCACCCCGCACGCCGGGATCGGTTTCGGTAATCTGCAGTTCCACAAAGGTGGGAGGAACGACCGCAATAACATCGTTATTCCACAGAGTAACGGTGCAGACATCCTGTTCCTTTAGCCATTTGGCGGTATCACCCACCGCGTCCTTGCCGGCGCCCAGTTGCTCAAAGGTTTCCGGATGCATAAAATGCCAGTGCTCGCCATCGTTGTAAAGATATTGCATATCGGTGTCCATGACATCAGCTGACTCCACCGACTCACCGGTTTTATAGGTACGTTCCACCACACGCCCGTTTAACAGGTTTTTGATTTTGACCCGTGCGAAAGCCTGGCCCTTGCCGGGTTTGACAAAATCCACATCGACCACGGCACAAGGCGCACCATCGATCATTAATTTCATACCGGAGCGTAAATCATTCGTTGTATATGTAGCCATTTGATCCTCGATTTGGGAACATTGTCGTTTCTTTAGTAAGATCCGAAAAAAAGACGCCTATGATACAGCTATCCGCACCAATTTTGCAGGGCCGACACTGGAAAAATAGCCTTGCCCAAGCCATCCGCGACCCTCGCGAACTGCTGGAATTGCTGGACCTGCCCATTGACCTGCTGCCCGCTGCCACGAGCGCCGCGGCATCATTTCCGTTGCGGGTGCCCCGTAGCTACCTGCGCCGTATCGTCAAAGGCGATATCCATGATCCCCTGTTGCGTCAGGTACTGCCATTAGGTGACGAAAACATAAGCGTAGCTGGTTATAACGATGACCCGGTTGGCGACCTGGCGGCGCAGCGCGGCAGTGGTTTACTGCACAAATACGCCGGCCGCGCATTGCTGGTGGCCACCGGCGCCTGTGCTGTCCACTGCCGTTATTGTTTCCGGCGCAACTTCCCTTATAGCGACTGCAATCCTTTACCAGACCAGTGGCAGCAAGCGGTGCAATACCTGGCGAGCCGTCGCGACATCCATGAAGTCATTTTAAGTGGCGGGGATCCACTGTCGCTGTCCGACGAACGCCTGTCGGCCCTGGTATCCCGCTTACAGCGCATTAATCACCTGAAAACACTGCGCATCCATACCCGCCTGCCGGTAGTGATACCCGAACGGGTTTGCGACGAACTATTGCAGTGGCTGCAAGACTGTACAATGAAAGTGGTAATGGTCCTGCACATCAATCACGCCAACGAAATCGACAGCCAGATTATCGAGTCCGCGCAACGATTAAAGCAACAGGGAATCATACTGTTAAATCAGTCGGTATTGCTCAAAGACGTCAATGACACCGCGCAAGCCTTAAGCGCGTTAAGTCATGCCCTGTTGGATGCCGGTATCTTGCCCTATTATTTGCACCAATTGGACAAGGTTTCAGGCGCGGCGCATTTTGCGGTTGATGATGAATGCGCGCTACAATTGCTCGACATGCTACGCATCCAGTTGCCCGGTTATCTGGTTCCCAAGCTGGTGCGCGAGATTGCCGGCGAACCCGGTAAACAACCTGTCGGTGTGTCCGACTAAATCCCGAAATACCGGGTTGGTCCCAAAACGCCATACTGCACCATTAGCTGCATCGCGATAAAACGATACCACCTGTGTCATTAGTTATTGACTGGGAACAAGTTGATCGGGAACAAGCCGAATTGTATGTAATGTGAAACAGGCCGCAATGTGTCACTATTTTTTATAATCAATAATAACGATATGATTGCCGTTGACCCGGTGTCTTTTTTATTAAAGTAAAAACAAAAACTGACGCAATATCCGTAAGATAAGGTGGAAAATAATGCTCGTACTGCCGTCCCGGTCTTGCGCTAAGAACACTGGGCGGCCTTTGCACCACCGTGAACCAACATGAAAGCTGGAATGCAATAACATGTTTTTTAAAGGTTTTTTAAGTGCCCAGCACCGGACTTTCGGGGGCGGCGCCGGTACCAGGACACCGGCTTACCGGATTTCGTCACACAGGTAAACACACCGTGGAAGCCACTCGCCCAACCGGATTACTGAACATCCCCACGCTGGCATCGCCGGGAGATGATGCATTCGACACGCGTCCCCATAAAATCAAGGCCTGGCTACGGGATTTACCCCTGGGGGATGCCGGTGAATGCGCCAAACAAATTTACCATTCACTGCGGCAGACTAATCGCCTCGATATCCCTGCCAAGGACCGCCTCAGGCTGCTGGAATTGGTCACGCGGCCTATCGAAGAACTCACCGGTAATCTGGAAAAGCATTTCAGCAATCTAAATCTGCCGATCGCGGAAAAAAATCAAAAAATCGCCACTCTATGTATTGAGCTTTACAGTGAATTGGCGCTGGGCTACAAGATCCTGATCGATCAAACCTGGAACAAAAATCTTAACTTTTTAAACACCAAAACCATGGTTGGCGAGATTTACCGCGCCATGTTTCACCTGTATCAAATATTGCTCACCAGCTATGAAATCTATATTGATCCGCCCCCCAATACCTGGATGCATATTCACCAGCTGTATCTTTACGCCGAGGACAACCATCTCACCGACGTGATCGCGCGGGATGTTGACCCCAATGGGCCGGTACCCCGTGCCACAATCGGCGAACTCTATACCCAGATAATATTGTTGGGATTGTTATCCCCTTTCCGGTTACGCCAATCGGAGACCAAAAAGGTGGTCACAGCGCTGTCTGATTGGAGCAAACTTTGCACGATATTACCCGCGGACCAATTTGAAGAAAAAAATGGACATGTTTTAATCAAGCAAAACCTTGACTATGCCCCCGGTTTTTACTTCACCGACAACACCGTTAATCATGTTTACACACGCACGCTGGACACGACAGCGCTGGTGGAACATATTAGTGATATCGTTATGAGCCAACCAGCACACGTTGAACACAATACACGAATTTACGATTTACCGGCCAATGTTATAAAGTTGTTGATACTCACCTGGAGCGGTAAATCCAAACGGTTGTTTTCACGCACGTCCAAAAACAATGAATTAACCCTGAGCGTCGGGATCAATGCCACCCACTTTATGATCAGCAATATGCAAAAACGCCGCCCTGTATTGGCCGAAAAAGGGCCATACGCCGACCTGATCAAATCCCTGGTTGCCACTGATCAGTTGCCGGACTTTGCGGAACTGCAGGAAAAAGACGATTTCAAATTTGACAGTGGCGCGCATTTTGATGCGTCCCCGGTATTTGGTATCAGTAACATCGATAGCTCAAGCACCGACGTATGGGACCAGGACTTTGGCAGCAAGACTCTGGGTAACAGTTATAATTTAAAAATCTGGCAACAAAGCAAGGGTAAAGACCCGGACAAACCTTATCATCCGGTTCATTGCGACAATGTTAACGAAAGTGCCAACGGCTATTGCCTGTTTAGCGACCTCAAACATGAATCTAATCCCACCAAGGTCCAGATCGGGGAACTCATCGGTATTCGGAATGACAAAGGCAAGAAAGAGGAAATCATTGATATTGGCATTGTCCGCCGTTTGAAAAGTACTGCTAAAGGCATTGAACTGGGAATACAAAAAATGGCGCCTCATGCGGATGCTATTGCCGTTTGCCCTTACCACAAACGCAATACACAGCATAAGTACCAGCGGGCGCTGTTATTACCCGTCATGAAACCGCTTAACCAACCTCTGACCCTGGCTGTAGCCAGGACTTTTAATAGCGGCGATGAATTGCTGGTTAATAAACTGGGGTTCAAACTCAAAATCCGCCTTACCAAACTCGTTGAAACCACGGCTGAGTTCAACCAGTTTGAGTTTGACGTTCAAAAAACCATTGGTATTGAACCTCCTGAAGCGTCATTGGAAACAAGTACATTCAATGACCCGGAATCAGCGTGGACCCTTATATGATATCAGGTAGGCGGCAGCAGGTTCCATAAGATGTCAGGTACGGCCCCGCCGATCGCCAGACAGCGGGTCCGGTGTCGGTTGCAAATAACACGACGAATACGCGATTTCCTTTTATGCAGATAAACAATAATCAAAAATACAACTCAGGAGTAAACATTGGATAACGAGAAGATCATCCATCTTATTATTCTTGTTGAGTCATCCCACGACGCGGAAGTGCTGGCCAGTTCTTTTCGCAACGCCGGTTACGCCGTCCGCTCAAAACAGGTTGAAGACGAACAAAGCCTGCTGGCTGCCATACAGGAAAAAACGTGGGATCTCCTGATTACCGCTCCGTCGGTGGGACACTATACATCCGTCGAAGCAATCGAGTGCATCAAGGCTGCCGGGAAGGACATCCCGTGCATTGTCTTTGGCCCGATTTCCGATAATCAGATGGTACTCGAAAACATCATGGCTGGCGCCGCCTATTGTGTACCGGCTGAGGAACAGGAATTATTTCATATTATCGCGGAACGTGAATTCGAGAATCTGCGCCGGCGCCGCAACCTTCGCGAAGCCAAAAACATGCTGTCCGAAAGCGAAAAACGCAACCGCGCACTGATCGACAGTTCCAAAGACGCCATTGCTTATATTCACGAAGGAATGCACATATACGCCAACCAAAGCTATCTCGAACTGTTCGGCTACGACGACATGGATGAAGTCGAAGTTATGCCCATCATGGACATGATTTCTTCCCAGGACCAGCAGGCCTTTAAAGAGCTATTGCGTACCTTGAGTAAAGGCGAAACGCCAAAAGAACAATTCGAGTTCAATGCGCAACGATCCAACGGCGAACAATTCAAGGCTGCTATGTCTTTCGCCCCCGCCAGTATCGAAGGCGAGCCGTGCACGCAAATAGTCATCCACCAACAGGGCGACAGCAAGGAACTGGAAAAACAGCTTGAACTCATGCGCAAGCAGGACCTGTTGACCGGTCTGTTTAACGGCCAGTACTTCATGGAAGAGCTGAACAATGCCGTGACCCGGGCATCCAAAGGCCAGGGCGATTCCGTTCTGATTTCGCTGGAGCCCGATGATTTCCGGAAGATTAAAGACGAGCTGGGTATCGCGGGCAGCGACATTGTCATCACTGACATGGCAAATTTTTTAAAGGAAAACCTGGGCAGCTACGCCATTATTGCGCGCTTCGCCGATACCGTGTTCACCGCCTTGTTCACCAAGTTGCCGTTGGAACAGATCCGTAAAACCATGGAAAAAATCCGCAACATTTTCGAACAACATGTTTTTGAAGTGGAAGGAAGAAGCGTCACCACCACCTGCAGCATCGGGATTAATCCGGTGACCGAAACCTCGCCGGATGCGAAAACACTGATGAGCCAGGTCGAAGAAGCCTGTGGTACCGCAAAAAAGGATGGTGGCAACAAGATTCACGTTCATACCGTCGCGGACCAACTGGCCAGCCTCGAAGAAGACCGCGCCTGGATCGAGCGCATCAAACTGGCATTAAAAAACAACGACTTTGTTCTTCACTATCAACCCATTGTTGGCTTGCATGCCGAACCCGGCGAGCGCTACGAGGTACTGCTGAGAATGAAGGGCCCGGAAGGCAAACTTATTGAACCGGCGGAATTCATGGTGCCGGCGGAAAACGCCAAGCTCATGAGCGAAGTGGACAAATGGGTCATGAAAAATACCGCCAAGGCAGCGCTGGAAAAGCGCCGTAGCGGCAAACAAATTCAGTTCTTTATCAAGCTGTCGGGCGACAGCATCGAGGATGTTACCCTGCTTACCTGGATCAGTAAACTACTCAAGGCATCCAGGCTACAAGGGAACAGTTTTGTGTTCCAGGTTTCCGAAAAAACACTGCTTCACAAGTTAAAAAACACCAAAGCCCTTGCCCAGGGATTAAAACAATTGCACTGCATGTTCGCACTTACACACGTCAGTAACGAACCGAACGCCAACAAACATATCCCGGGATTGAAACCTGATTATCTGAAAATCCTGGGAGAATACATTCAAACACTTAACTCCAGCGACTCTTCCCAGGACGCCGTGAAGGAAATCTCCGAGATAGCGCAGGCAAACGACATTTATATTATTGCCGAACATGTGCAAGACCCCGCGTGCCTGGCGATACTCTGGCAGCATGGCGTTAACTTTATTCAGGGCCATTACCTGCAGAAGCCCGAAGACAACATGAACTACGATTTTAGCAGTGACGATTAGTACCGCGATAGGTCTATATAAATGCTGAGGTCTTATCGCCTGCAAGGCAGGCTCCTACTCCACCATGCCGCGCGCTAGTTAAGCAATAACTACTGGTCTCTTTACGTCTTTTATGCCAAACCTTCGCCTGTAGCCGCCGCGCATGACTGGCACGGCAATGATCCGGGGTAGGAGCTTGCCCTGCAAGCGATCAGCGTTCATTCCATGCCCGGGCTTTATCGCCTGCAAGGCAGGCTTCTACTCCTCAACATCGCGCGGTAGTGAACGCATAAGCCATGACATCTCCCTATTTCCTATTCCGTATCTTTACGCATGCACGGTACACGCTACAAGCACCGACGTATGATCCAGCGTAGGAGCTTGCCTTGCAAGCGATTGACTGTCGACCCATGCCAAAGCTTTATCACCTGCACAGCGAGTTCCTACGACGCCACATCGCGTAGTTACAATGTGAATAACGAACGGTCCTTACCTGGTTTGTTCCAAACGTTCAAAGAGACATGGCGCACTTGACTCGCACGGAACTGATCCGGCGTAGGAGCTTGCTCTGCAAGCGATTGGCATTCAATCCATGCTAAAACCCGGGCTTGCACACCACTAAATCGCGCAACAGCGCAAAAAAAACCGGGACTGTGTCCCGGTTTTTTTTCTACTCTTTTGTTTATCGCCGCATCAGGAAATGGATTGCTTCAACACAGCGATGCGTTCGTCCAGCGGTGGATGGGTCATAAACAACCTCTTAATACCACCATTGATTTTACCGTTGATACCAAAGGCCGCCATCTGGTCCGGTAAATGTGGTTGGTCAACGGAGCGCTTGAGCCGTTCCAGCGCAGCAATCATTTTTTCGCGGCCAGCCAGTTGCGCACCGCCGGCGTCCGCCCGGAACTCACGCTGGCGGCTGAACCACATCACTATAATACTGGCCAGGATACCCAAAACTATCTCCGCGATAATCGCCGTTATCCAGAACGCCGGACCATGTCCGCGTTCCACCTTAAACACCACGCGGTCCACCACGTGGCCGATGACCCGAGACAGAAAAATCACAAACGTATTCACCACACCCTGTATCAATGCGAGGGTAATCATGTCACCGTTAGCAACATGACTGATTTCGTGCCCCAGCACGGCTTCGGCTTCGTCCTGGCTCATGGCATTCAGCAACCCGGTGCTTACCGCCACAAGTGCATTATTGCGCGACATACCCGTGGCAAACGCATTGACGTCCGGGGCATCATAGATCGCAACTTCCGGCATGCCGATGCCGGCCATGTTCGCCTGGCGCCGTACGGTTTCCAGCAACCATTGTTCCGCCGAGTTGCGCGGGGTCTCGATGACCTGGGCGCCGGTAAAACGCTTGGCGGTCCATTTGGAAATAGCCAGTGAAATAAACGACCCGCCAAAGCCAAACACGGCGGCAAACACCAGCAACGCGTTAATATTCAGGTCAACACCTTGTTGGTCCAGAATGCCTTCGAAACCAAGCAGCCGCAGGGTAATACCCAATACCAGCACAATGGCGATATTGGTTGCCAAAAATAAAAACACCCGTTTCATTCACTACTCCATTGAATTGTCATTAGTACTGCAAAAACCAGTATTTAAAATACCTAGCGAACATTGGTTTAAACTTTAAAATACTGTTACACGGTTGGATCATATTGAAAAACAGTAACTGTTTCAGATCCATAGATAAGGGCAAATTTAAATAGTTCACCCCATACCTATGTAAATATTACGTTAAGATCTATACCAAAAATCTATAACAGGCGCCCTGGCGGTTAGTTTTACAAATAATGATGGACAAGAATCGCACTTCTGGCGATCCAATAAGGGAAGAAACCTGTTGAAGAGAAGTTGAACCTGTCGCAGGTTACTCAGGACTGGTCGCTTCGATGGCGTCGACCTTTTGCAGACCCCGGGGAAGCTTACTGCCACGGCGGCCGCGCTCGCCCATATAATGTTCGAGATCTTCACTTTTAATGGTCACGTGCCGCTTGCCGGCGTAAACCGTCAGGCCACCGCCTTCGGCGATACAGGCCATAGCCACTACAAATTCTTCGCGATTGGCCACACGCCCGGCAGGGATGCCAATGATTTTGATACCTTTACCTTTACCCAATACCGGCAGTTCCGCCGCCGGAATCACCAGCATGCGCCCTTCGCTGGTCACCGCGGCAATCAAATCCGTTTCCATATCGTTGATCAGGCACGGTGTCATAACCCGGGCGCCTTTGGGCAGGCGCAATATGGCCTTGCCCGCCCGGTTTTTGGTGATCAAATCTTCCAGCTTGGCGATAAACCCATAACCGGCATCGCTGGCCAGCACATAGTGAGTATCGTTGGCGCCCAGCATAACGCCGGTAAACGTAGCCCCCTGCGGCGGCTTGAAGCGCCCTGCCACCGGTTCGCCCTGCCCCCGGGCTGACGGCAAGGTATGGGCTTGCACCGAATACGTCCGCCCCGTGGAGTCGCTAAACACGGCAAACTGTACGCTTTTGCCACGCGCGGACGAGAGATATTTATCGCCGGATTTATAAGCCAGTACCTTGGGGTCCATGTCGTGCCCCTTGGCGGCACGTACCCAGCCTTTTTGGGACAGCACCACCGTAACCGGTTCGGAGCTGATCAGACTGGTGGCATCAATGGCCTTGGCGGCATCACGGGAGACAATTTGCGAGCGGCGTTCGTCGCCGAATTTTTCCGCGTCGGCGATGATTTCCTTTTTAATCAGGGTCTTCATGCGTGCCCGCGATTGCAGCGTCTGTTGCAGCATATCGCGTTCTTCTTTGAGGTCCTTTTGCTCGGTCTTGATTTTCATTTCCTCGAGCTTGGCCAGGTGCCTTAACTTCAATTCGAGGATGGCTTCGGCCTGCACGTCCGTTAACTTAAAACGCTTCATCAGCACCGGTTTGGGTTTGTCTTCATTGCGAATGATCTTGATGACTTCGTCAATATTGAGGTAGGCGATTAACAAACCATCGAGAATGTGCAACCGAGCCAGCACCTTGTCGAGGCGGTATTGCAAACGCCGGCGGACCGTTTCGGTGCGGAAATCCAGCCATTCTTTAAGAATAACGCGCAGGTCTTTCACCTGCGGCCGGCCATTCAGGCCGATCATGTTCAGGTTAACGCGATAGGTACGCTCCAGATCGGTGGTGGCGAACAGATGCGACATGAGTTCCTGTTTGTCGATGCGGTTGGAACGGGGCACGATCACCAGCCGTGTTGGGTTTTCATGATCCGATTCATCTCGCAGGTCTTCCACCATGGGCAGTTTTTTGGCCTGCATTTGTTGTGCAATCTGTTCCAGCAGCTTGGCGCCGGAAACCTGGTAGGGCAATTCCGTCACCACAATTTCGCCGCCCTCTGCTTCCCACTTGGCGCGCATGCGCACACTGCCATGACCGGTATGGTACATATTGAGAATTTCTTCGCGGGTGCTGATAATCTCCGCACCGGATGGATAATCAGGACCCTTAATGTGCTCACACAAATCGGAAACCGTCGCCTTGGGTTCGTCCAGCAAGCGGATACAGGCGGCAGCAATTTCATTGAGATTGTGCGGGGGAATATCCGTGGCCATGCCCACGGCAATGCCGGTGATACCATTTAACAAAATATGCGGCAGACGCGCCGGCAGGATGGAAGGTTCCTGCAACGTACCATCAAAGTTCGGCACCCAGTCAACGGTACCCTGTCCCAACTCTCCTAACAAAACCTGAGCGAATCCCGATAACCGCGATTCGGTATAACGCATGGCGGCGAAGGACTTGGGATCATCAATGGAACCAAAGTTTCCCTGGCCGTCAATTAATGGATAACGATAGCTGAACGGTTGTGCCATGAGCACCATGGCTTCGTAACAGGCGGAATCACCGTGGGGATGAAATTTACCGAGCACATCGCCAACGGTACGGGCGGACTTTTTATATTTAGCGGTGGCCGTCAACCCCAGTTCCGACATGGCATAAACAATACGGCGCTGTACCGGTTTCAAACCGTCGCCAATATAAGGCAGGGCGCGATCCAGAATGACATACATGGAATAATTCAGGTACGCTTTTTCGGTAAACGCTTTCAGCGGCAGCTGTTCTATACCTTCGTAATCAATCTCTACGGTTTCGGTCATGGTGATATTTTATTCCGTTACATTTCCTGATTGTTTTTTAACGCAAAGACGCCAAGGCGCAAAGTTTTAAAAATTGTAAACTTCATTATTGTCGTTGCGCTGTAACTCCGAATTGTATTGCCCGTCATTTATGCCGACATATTAGGTTTTAACAAACTTTGCGATCTCTTTGCGGCTCTGCGCCTTTGCGTTGAAATTTTCTCTTCAGTTCTTATACTTCAATTTCAGCCATGTCGCCTTTCTTCTCCAGCCACTTTTTGCGGTCGGCTGAGCGTTTCTTGGCCAGCAGCATGTCCATCATCTGGTTGGTATTGTCCTTGGGATCAATCGTCATCTGCACCAGCCGCCGGGTATCCGGTGACAGGGTGGTTTCCCGCAATTGTATGGGATTCATTTCCCCCAGCCCCTTAAAACGCTGCACGTTAACCTTGCCACGTTTCTTTTCCGCTTCAATGCGGTCCAGTACACCCTGCTTCTCCGCTTCATCCAGGGCATAATAAACTTCCTTGCCCACATCGATACGGTACAACGGCGGCATGGCAATAAAGATATGTCCGGCGTCCACCAGCGGCCTAAAATGGCGCAAAAACAGGGCGCACAATAATGTCGAAATATGCAAGCCGTCGGAATCCGCGTCTGCCAGCACACATATTTTGCCGTAGCGCAAACCGTCCAGTTTACTGGAACCGGGATCAACACCGATGGCGACGGAAATATCGTGCACTTCCTGTGAACTCAATACGGTGGAGGGTTCCACTTCCCAGGTATTCAGTATCTTGCCGCGCAACGGCATGATGGCCTGGAATTCCTTGTCGCGCGCCTGCTTGGCGGAGCCGCCCGCCGAGTCCCCTTCCACCAGGAACAACTCTGCCCGGGATGGATCCTGCGATGTACAATCCGCCAGTTTGCCGGGCAATGCCGGGCCCTGAGTGACTTTTTTGCGGGCAACTTTTTTACCGGCCTTTTGGCGTTTCTGGGCGCTGGTTATGGCCACTTCGGCAATTTTTTCACCCCAGTCGATATGCTGGTTCAGCCAGACCGAAAAGGCATCCTTGGTTACGCCCGAAACAAAAGGCGCACATTCGCGCGAACCGAGCCGTTCCTTGGTCTGGCCTGAGAACTGGGGATCCTCCAGTTTCACCGATAATACAAAACTGACCTTTTCCCATACGTCTTCCGGTGTCAGCTTGACACCGCGAGGCAACAGGTTGCGTACGTCGCAAAACTCACGAATGGCTTCGGTAAGTCCGGAGCGTAAACCATTGACGTGGGTACCACCCTGCGGTGTGGGTATGAGATTCACATAACTTTCCGTGATGGCATCGCCGCCTTCCGGCAACCACACCACGGCCCAGTCCACGGCTTCGGAGTGACCTTGCATGCTGCCGTTAAACGGTTCCGGCGGCAGTATCTCCCAGCCTTTGAGTTCCGTTAGCAGGTAACTGTGCAGACCTTCTTCGTAACACCATTCTTCCTTGTCCTTGCTCTTTTCGTCCTTGAACGTCACCGTCAGGCCGGGGCACAACACCGCCTTGGCTCGCAATATGTGTTTTAGCTTGGGAATGGAAAACTTGACAGTGTCAAAATACTTGCTGTTGGGCCAGAAGCGAATGGTGGTACCGGTATTGCGCTTGCCTACCGTGCCCACTTCTTCCAGTTCGCTTTTCACATCGCCGTTGGCAAAGGAAATATTGTATTCCTTGCCACCACGCTTGACCCACACTTCCAGTTGCTTGGATAGCGCATTGACTACGGAGACACCTACACCGTGCAGGCCGCCTGAAAACTGGTAATTCTTACTGGAAAATTTACCACCCGCGTGCAGGCGCGTCATGATAAGTTCAACACCGCTGATACCTTCTTCCGGATGAATATCCACCGGCATGCCGCGGCCGTCATCGCTTGCAGATAGCGAACCGTCTTTGTGCAAGACCACCTCAATTTTGGACGCGAAACCGGCGATTGCTTCGTCGACGCTGTTATCAATAACTTCCTGAGCGAGGTGGTTGGGTCGTTCCGTCTGGGTATACATCCCCGGACGTTTCTTGACGGGATCTAAACCGCTTAATACTTCGATGGACGCCGCATCATACTTATTGCTCATGAATGTCCCGATATCTTTGTTGTTATCATAAACTGTGTATTTTATCAGATTAAGAATAGTTGAGAATCATTAATCAACCAACCATGACAAATCCCGCCGCCACAATCCATTGCTATAACCGATATCACTGGCGTGAATTTAAATGGTTTTGTGTTGGCAACGTTGAACACCAGCGCTGAACGCCCGTGTTGGCAATCACTGGGGCTATTATTGCAAATCACCGGCGAGTGAATCACGGACATTTTGCGGAACAGGTTCAACGGATTGGCGTAAATTGTCATGGTCAATGCCGGCATGAATGGCCGAGCCGTTTTTGACGGCCGCTACCATATCCGGACCCAATTCAAAGCGTAAAAAGTGAACAGACGATGTCTTTTCTTCCGTTTCGCGCTCCAGATCTTCATCGGTAATGGCCCAGACCCGGTCAAAACCTTCAACCTGCATCCACACCTTATCTTCCACCCCCACCAGTTTTGCCAGCGCCTGTTTGCGCTCCTCGACATCATCGTATTCGATCATAAAAGTTGCTTTCCAGTTACTGCCATCGGGTATCAATGGATTATAGGCATCCAGTTCTTCCTGAATGCCTGCCGCCTCAAAAATACGCTCAACCCGCAACATCTCCTGGATCTGGTATTGCATTGTCAGATGGTCTTCAAAATATAACGTGGCGTGCGGTGTAATCGACAATTGACGGTTCTTTTTGTGGGCAATCACCTTGTCGCGAAAACCGGCACGGTTTTCGGCGTATTGCTCCAGGCTCATTAGATCTTCCCGTGTTAATTTACTCATAGCTTTCCTTCCGTTACCCGCTTAGTTAGAACGCCATATCGTGTACCGGTGCCACTGGCAATGCAAGCCCAAATGATGAAGTAAAAAACAGTGCCATATAACGTAAAACACACAAGTCACCGCAGGCGCCAAGCCTGTTGCAACTTGTGTGTTATTGAGCCGAACGCTTAAGACAATGGTCGCGCTGACGCTGGATCCATTATCCGTCCAGGTTATCCAATGCTTTCTGGAAACGATTGGCGTGTGAGCGTTCCGCTTTGGCCAGCGTCTCGAACCAATCGGCGATTTCATCGAAGCCTTCGTCACGTGCAGCTTTGGCCATACCCGGATACATATCAGTGTATTCGTGAGTTTCACCGGCAATCGCGGCTTTGAGGTTTGCACCGGTGTTGCCAATGGGAAGACCGGTTGCCGGGTCACCGACCTGCTCCAGGTACTCGAGATGACCATGGGCGTGTCCGGTTTCACCTTCGGCAGTAGAACGAAATACGGTGGCTACATCGTTATAACCTTCAATGTCGGCTTTCGCGGCAAAATAAAGATAACGGCGATTTGCCTGTGATTCTCCGGCAAACGCGGCCTTCAAATTATCTTCTGTTTTACTGCCTTTCAGATCCATATTATCCTCCAATAGTTTGAGATTATTGACTTCCCATTTTACAATTCTGCGGCCAGTGCCGTAGGTGATGGGACTATAAAGCAAATCTATCGATTTGTCTGCACAGGATTCTGGTAACGCGTATGTCGATGTCGATCTGGGTTTAGACTATGTCTAATGGACGATGTCCAAGAAGTGCACTGTACCACCAATTCATTAATAGTCAATAATTCGGTTAAAACCGTTTTGGTTGCCAACAAACAACCGGCGACAAGGAGCATTTGACCCTCTTTAACCACTGGGGTAACGTACCGGACTCTTTTTTAATCTACTATTTAAATTATCGGCAACAACTGACACAGGCAGACACGCAGTGGCGGCAAAAAAATCTAAAAAATCAACCAACTTCGAAACAGCGATTGAAGAGCTGGAAACCCTGGTTGAAGAAATGGAACAGGGCGACATCAGCCTCGAAGAATCCCTGAAAAAGTTCGAGCGGGGTATCGAATTGACACGCACTTGCCAGAAAGCCCTCCAGGAAGCAGAACAAAAAGTGCAGATGCTGGTGGAAAAAAAGAATGGCGACCAGATTGTGGATGCGCCTGATGCCGGTCAGGCAATGCCGGAACAGGAATCCTGACAGTAATCATGATGTTGACGATAACTTCACTTGTTTTATGGGTCAATGATCGATAGCCGGGTACCGTATTGAGCCTTTCCTACCTGATGCAAACCTATCGCGAACGCGTTGAACACGCCCTCGCCCGCTGGTTGCCCGCCACGGACATCATCCCGCAGAGGCTTCATGAAGCCATGCGTTATGTCACATTGGACGGCGGCAAACGAATTCGACCGATACTGGTTTACGCCTCGGGTGCCGCCCTGGGCGTTGACCCCAAACGGTTGGACGGTCCGGCGTGTGCTATTGAGTTAATTCACGCTTATTCACTGGTTCATGATGATTTGCCGGCCATGGATAATGACGATTTACGCCGCGGCAAACCCACCTGCCACATTCAATTTGATGAAGCCACCGCGGTCCTGGCAGGTGACGCCCTGCAATCACTGGCTTTTCATATATTGGCCCACGACCCCGACATGGTAAATGATGCGCAACGGCGGCTGGAAATGATCGATACACTGGCGCTGGCCAGCGGTTCACGCGGCATGGCCGGAGGACAGGCCATCGACTTGGCGTCGGTAGGCCGGGAACTGACCGTTGCAGAACTCGAAGACATGCACATTCATAAAACCGGCGCCTTAATCCGCGCCAGCGTCAAACTGGGCGCCTTGAGCCGGCTGGATGCCGACCTTGATTCATTGGACAAACTGGACCGTTACGCCAAATGCATCGGACTGGCTTTTCAGATACGTGATGACGTGCTGGACGTGGAAAGTGACACCGACACCCTCGGCAAAACTCAGGGCTCCGACGCGCAGCGCAATAAACCCACCTATCCCAGTTTACTAGGCATACAGGAGGCGAACCTACTGGCGGGAGAACTGGTCAATGAGGCGCTGGATAGTTTGTCTCATTTGAATCAACAGGCCGAGCCGCTGCGGGAACTGGCGCGTTATATCATTGAGCGGCGAAGCTGATATAATCAAACTCCTATTGTTCATGTAAGCATTTGCAAAACAGGTATAACCGGCGCATTCTTTAAACTTACCGTTTCCGGACCCAGAACCCGGTGACGATCTATTGGATTTTACGGTCGACAAAATATGGGTGATTCACCGACATCTGATTTATTGGACTATTCCCTGCTGGAGACCATTCAGTATCCCGAGGATGTGCGCAGACTGGAAAAAGATCAACTGGCCAAGCTCTCAGAACAACTGCGGCATTTCCTGATTCAGTCGGTGGGCAAAACGGGCGGCCATTTGGCGGCGGGACTGGGCACAGTGGAACTAACTGTTGCCCTGCATTACGTATACGACACCCCCAATGACCGGTTGGTGTGGGATGTAGGCCATCAAAGCTATCCGCACAAAATCCTCACCGGCCGCCGCGATCTAATGGCCACCATGCGGCAAAAAGATGGTTTAAAGGGTTTCCCCAGCCGTTCCGAAAGTGAGTACGACACATTTGGTGTTGGCCACTCCAGCACCTCTATCAGTGCCGCATTGGGCATGGCCATCGCCGCGAAGCTGGAAAACAAACAGCGCCGCGTCATGGCGGTCATCGGAGATGGAGCCATGACCGCGGGGATGGCTTTCGAAGCGCTGAACCACGCCGGCGTGATCGATGCCAATTTGCTGGTGATTTTAAATGACAACGACATGTCCATTTCTCCCAACGTGGGTGGCATGTCCAATTACCTGGCCAAAATGTTATCCGGCCGCCTTTACGCCACGGTGCGTGAGGGTAGTAAAAAAGTACTGAGTAAAATGCCGTCTGTGTGGGCACTGGCAAGGCGCGCCGAAGAGCACACCAAGGGCATGGTGTTACCGGGCACTCTGTTTGAAGAACTGGGTTTTAACTATATTGGCCCGATCGACGGTCATGATATCGATACCCTGGTAACCACCCTGCAAAACCTGAAAAATCTCGACGGCCCGCAATTTCTGCATGTCGTCACCACCAAGGGCAAAGGTTTTTCGCCCGCGGAGCAAAATCCCTGCACTTATCACGGTGTGGGATCGTTCGATCCTGAATCCGGCAAAATATTAAAACCCACGGCGGCCGACCATAGCACCGGGGTGCCGTACACCCAGGTGTTCGGTGACTGGATCTGTGACATGGCCGCCAAGGACAAAAACCTGATTGGCATTACGCCGGCGATGCGCGAAGGCTCCGGCCTGGTCCGATTTTCCAGTGATTATCCCGACCGGTATTTTGACGTCGGCATTGCCGAACAACATAGCGTGACACTGGCGGCGGGCATGGCCTGTGACGGCCTCAAGCCGGTGGTGGCCATTTATTCCACATTTTTACAGCGTGCTTATGATCAATTAATCCACGACGTCGCCCTGCAAAACCTGCCAGTGCTGTTCGCCATCGACCGGGCGGGCCTGGTGGGTCCCGACGGACCCACCCATGCGGGCAGTTTCGACCTGAGCTATATGCGCTGTATTCCCAATATGACCATCATGGCGCCGTCCGATGAAAACGAATGCCGGCAAATGCTATACACCGGTTTCCAGCACAACGGACCCTGCGCCGTACGTTATCCCCGCGGCAAAGGTCCCGGCGCCACGATCGAAAACACCATGCAGGCGCTGGAAATCGGCAAAGCGGAAACTGTCATCAAGGGTAAGGATATCGCCATTGTTGCCGTGGGCAGCATGGTGCCCCCCGCCCTCACCGCCGGCCAGGAGCTGGGTGCCACGGTGGTTAACCTGCGGTTTATCAAGCCGCTGGACGAAAAACTGCTCTCAGAACTGGCTGCATCGCACCAATACCTGATCACCGTAGAAGAAAATGCGGTCCAGGGTGGTGCAGGCAGCGCCATCAATGAATATCTAGCCGCTGCGGATATCGACATTCCCGTACTGAACCTGGGTATACCCGATGAATTTATTGAACACGGTACCCGCGAGGAATGTTTAGCTGCTTGTGGTCTAACCACTTCTGGTATAATACCCGCCATTAAAAACTTTTTAACCAAGCACTCTTGCGATAATCCTCAAAATACCATAGCATTTTAGTCAAGTAATGGCCGCGTCATACAATTTAAAGATCGTGACCGATTTCGCGTCAGCCCACACGCTGCGCGACTATCCCGGCGCTTGCAGCCGGCTACACGGCCATAACTGGAAAGTGGAAGTGGAAGTAACCGCCTCCGGGCTGGATAACGTCGGTATGGGCATCGATTTCAAGGCCATAAAAACTGCCACGAAAAAAGTAACCGCCGAACTCGACCACCGTTATCTTAACGAAATCAAGCCCTTTGATGAAATCAACCCAACAGCGGAAAATATAGCCGCTTATATTTACCAGGGTGTATCAGAGCTGTTAAACGATGACCGGGTGCAGGTTACCGCCGTCACGTTATGGGAAACGGAGCGTGCCTGCGTCAGATATACGGCCTGATAACCGGTGCAAAAAGGTAACGGCATAACGGCGGTCAACAAGTAGATAATCGGGGGCAAAGTACAATTAGCGTACGATGAGCGATATGACGATTTGTAAAGACGATAGAGATACCAGAACCGTGTCAAAGCAACGTGAGGTTTCCAAAGTAGCGGACCTGCGAACCATTGCGGACGTACAAAGTACGGCAGACACCCGCAAGCTTCCGATTAATAAAGTGGGTATCAAGGACATCCGCCACCCTATACGGGTACGTGACCGCAGTGGCGGCGAACAGCACACCATTGCCAATTTCAACATGTACGTCAACCTGCCACACAATTTTAAGGGCACGCACATGTCACGGTTCGTGGAAATTCTCAACCAGTATGAACGCGAAATTTCCGTACATTCTTTCAAGCATATTCTTAGTGAAATGGTGGAACGCCTGGAGGCGGAAGCCGGTCACATTGAAATGTCGTTCCCCTATTTCGTTAACAAGGCCGCGCCGGTGTCCGGTGTGGAAAGCCTCATGGACTACGACGTTACCTTCCTGGGCGAAATCAAGGACGGCAAAAAAATTACCACATTAAAAGTACTGGTGCCGGTGACAAGCCTGTGTCCCTGCTCGAAGAAAATCTCCGACTATGGCGCCCATAATCAGCGTTCCCATGTAACCCTGACCGTGCGCACCAACACCTTCGTGTGGATCGAAGACATTATTGACATCGTGGAAAAAACGGCATCCTGCGAACTATTCGGCCTGCTGAAACGCCCCGATGAAAAATACGTCACTGAACAGGCCTACAACAATCCCAAGTTCGTCGAAGACATGGTGCGCGATATTGCCGGCAAACTCAACGAGGATAAACGCATCGACGGCTACATTGTGGAATCGGAAAACTTTGAGTCCATTCACAACCATTCCGCGTACGCCTTGATTGAAAAAAACATGCATGAAACCTGAGCGAACCGGTGCCGCAACAAGAATTTCAATGCAAAGACGCTAAGGCGCAAAGACTACACAAGAATTAAAATTTTAGATCCACCTTCCTTAAGTATTTAAGCACGAATGACGCCGGCTGATTCAACGAATCGCTGTTGCGGGTTATCCCGGTAAACTGGAGAACCTGATTGCCAGAAACAGTATGGGATCAATCGACACAAGCTGTATAGACGAGTATATTCCCGTAAATCTCTGCGCCTTAGCGTCTTTGCGTTACAATAATTTTCACAACAAGCCTACATAATGATGAAACCCATTGCCATTTTTCGCCACCTGGAATACGAAGGGCCCGGTTATCTTGCCGAGTTTCTGGATAACCATGACATTCCTCACGCGTTAATCCGTATCGACCGGAACGACCCCATACCCTCTTCCATTGGCGACTACAGTGCCATGGTGTTTATGGGCGGCCCCATGAGTGTCAACGATGACTTGCCGTGGATACCCGCTGAACTGGACCTCATCAAACAGGCCGCCCGCGTCGATATGCCAATGCTGGGGCATTGCCTGGGTGGACAACTCATTGCCAAAGCACTGGGCGCGACTGTCACCGCCAACCCGGTCACTGAAATCGGCTGGCATAGTGTGCGCCAGGTCGACAACGCGATAACGGATGACTGGCTGCACGCGCTGCCCGATTCCTTCGAGGTGTTTCATTGGCACGGAGAAACCTTTTCCATCCCCGATGGCGCTTCGCTGTTGCTTTCCAGCCAATATTGCCCTCACCAGGGTTTTGCCATCGGCAATACACTGGCCCTGCAATGTCACATTGAAATGACAAGTCCCATGGTGAAGGAATGGGTGATGAAAAACGCGGAAGAAATCAAGGTGACATCCGACAGTTTACAGTCGGCGGAACAAATGATGGCGGATCTTGACAATAAAGTGGAACAGCTGCAACCGATCGCTGACACAATCTATCAGCGATGGATTCAGACACTATAGGAATGGATCAAAAACGGATCGCGACCCTGTTTAGCGATAACAGTGTTTACAAGTAACAGTTTAGCGATTCGATAGCCTGTAAAACAAATGACGGTACAAACGGTCAATTCCAGATCGCTTTTGTCGAAGCGCGAAAGATCTTTGATTGAGTTGCGGCGCCTGGCGTAGCCGCCACGCTGCCGGCGGGAATAACCGTTTTGGCAGTTTCTGTCGTGCTGCTCTGGAAGGAGCGTTCAACGCCGACTTTTGATTCTTTGCCATCACCAAATCCACTCGCCATGGTAAAAATTACGCCTGCCACTACGAAAAGCACCAACACCGTCATTAAATCCAATTTTAGAGCTTTCATAAGCTTGTACCTTCACTCCCTGCAATTCGATTATGATACGGTTACGTTCAGTATCTATCGGCATCAATCCGCGATACTGTAGTTGAATCCACTGTTACAGCTCAAGTGGTTACTAGGTAATAATGGACTAAAAATGCCGGTACGCGCGAGAACCGCTCCACATTTTGCGGTGGAACTTCGTCACAGTTTCCCCAAAAACCGTTGTTTTTCGATATTTTTCGACGGTCACGCCGGGGGTGACTCCATTATCGCAAAATCACAGACCAGTATATCAGTTTCGATCTGCTAATTGCGTTTTATTCTGCATATTCGGTGGTTGAGCCATCTGGGCCGGGCCATTCGGAGTTTACAACAAAACCGCGCGACTGTTCCCGCCAACATTCGCCCCGGTCCTGTGTCAACACCGCCACCAATACCGGCCGGTGAGACTGCGTGAAGTGACTTTCCAGCGCATCCTGAAAGCATGCTGCGTCGAGCAGCTCCGCGTCGTCCTGGTCGGCGGATACAATTTTCGGCGCCAACCAGTGCAATCGCGGCAACAACATATAGCGTACACCGGCCCCGTCGCCGGGAACACAAAGTTCATCGATTCGGGTCCACCACCCTCTTAGGTGTCCCGGCGCCGCAGCCGGGTGAACGGTTGCCGGTTCGCGCCAACCCCCCGTGGACGGGTAAAACAAATAGCCTTTGATAAATGCCCTTGATTCAACACCCGGTAAACCATTGCGTTGACACAACTCCCGTGCAACATCCTGCAATACGGAACGTGCCTCAGGGAAATCACTCAGCATTAGCTGGTGATCCATCAGGCGCGAAAGCTTTTTATCCAACGTATCGTTTGTGTTCGGTCCGAGCCAACGAATATTTCCTTCCGGATCCCGGTAACGCAAATAAAATTTTACCGCTGCCTCCCAATGTTCAATTGAATTTGCCCCCGGGCGTTGAAACAAAAAATCATATTCTCCCAGCACCCGTTTATTTCGAAAGACCCGGACGTGTGATTTAACGCGCCCGGGCGCGATACGCTCACGCAACCAAAACGCTACCAATTGTTCAAAATAATAGCCAAGTCGCGGTGAGCGACATTGATCAGCCCAATGCCGCAAAGGTTGCGGTTGGCGATCCAGTTGCCGCAACCAGTCCCTGCTGTCGGCAATCACTAACCGGCAATCGCCATCGGATACCACATTCGGCGCCGCTATCAGTGAAGGGCTAGCCATAACCCAGCAAAGATCCCTTACCAGGGGCAGCGTTAAGTCATCAATTATTGCCTTATCAGCAGTTGTCATTGTTAAGGCCCAACCGGCACCGTCGTTATCCCCCATGATCACAGGTGGTCAATTTCACCAGTTTCTGGCATTGACCGGTAACGGAGCTTCGTCGTGTAAAACGCTCGTCATCAGCCATTGACACGCCTTTTCCTATACTAT
>JASFOJ010000070.1:0-22715 GCA_050116575.1 Gammaproteobacteria bacterium
ACAACCAATAGCTGGGAAATAGCTGACCACGCCCATCCACCGGGGCGTGGTCTTTTTTACAATCCCGATTAGCCACCCGCACTGCCGGTGAGAACGCCGGCTGCGACACCAAACGCCGTTAGTCAAACAGGTAAGTGACTGAAACGGTCGCCGGCGCCCCTCCCCCTTCAACAAGATCAATTATTAATCAGTCTGCGCCAGCTCAATCAAATATCAAATTGCTGCCCAAACATTGCAAATCTTTGTCATACTTACCAGTATATTTTTAACGACAACGTGAAACGCCGACGGTCCAACAAGGCAAAGGGACAATGACTGCATGTTCAGGAAACCAGCCGTACGAGCACAACAACGATCAATAACAACAACTGTACGTTTGAGTTTTTATGCTGTGTTACTGGCTTGGTCAGTATACATACTGGCTGCTCCCCAATCCGCTGATCTCCAAGCCTCCAACCCAGGTTCCGCTACTCAGAAAACAGCCGTCTATATCACCATTAAAGGTGCCATTGGGCCTGCCACCCTGGATTATTTTGAGACATCGCTGGAAAAAGCCATTGACCGCCGGGCTTCGTTGTTCATTATCCGCATGGACACGCCCGGCGGCCTGGATACGTCGATGCGTGAAATCATCAAACTCATTCTGTCATCGCCCATACCGGTGGTAACGTACGTCTCGCCCAGCGGCGCCCGTGCCGCCAGCGCCGGTACGTATATTATGTATGCCAGCCATTTCGCGGCCATGACCCCCGCCACAAATTTGGGTGCGGCAACGCCAGTGCAAATCGGCGGTAGTAATCCATTACCGGAAACACCCGACTCCAAGAAGGACAAACAAAAGGGCAAACAGCAGGCTCCTGAACCTGCTGGCAATAGCGACACAATGCGTCACAAGGTCATTAACGACGCCGTTGCTTATATCCGCGGTCTGGCAGAGTTGCGCGGCCGCAACGCCGACTGGGCGGAAAAAGCGGTACGCCGGGCCGCCAGCCTCTCCGCTACCGAAGCCCTTAAGAAAAACGTCATTGATTTTATCGCCACGGACATGGCGGATTTACTCAAACAATTGAATGGTCAGAAAGTATCGATCCACGACCAGGAAACCGTACTCAACACCCAGGGCGTTGTACTGCAACAAATCGAACCCGACTGGCGCAATCAACTGTTGAGCATTATTACCGATCCCAACGTCGCCTATATATTGATGCTCATTGGAATCTATGGTTTGATTTTCGAGTTCTCCAATCCTGGCGCGATCATTCCCGGCGTGGCGGGCGCCATCGCCCTGTTCCTGGCCCTGTTCGCATTCCAGGTGTTACCGGTCAATTACGCAGGCTTTGGCTTGATTATTCTGGGCGTTATTTTAATGGTGGCGGAAGCCTTTGTGCCCAGCTTTGGCGCCCTGGGTTTTGGTGGCGTGGTGGCTTTTGTCATTGGTTCCATCATTTTAATGGATACCGACGCCCCAGGCTTCGGTGTTTCACTGCCGCTTATCGGGGCGGTCGCCCTGGTGAGCAGCGGATTTTTTACCATTGTGCTGGTCATGGCTTTGAAATCCCGCAACCGGCCGGTAGTCAGCGGCCAGGAACAAATGATCGGCGCCGTTGGCGAGGCCATGAATGATTTTGATAAATCAGGTTCTGTGTATGTACACAGTGAAATATGGAGCGCAACCACCAACGCGCCGTTAACCAAAGGTCAGAAAGTCAAGGTCACCAGCGTGGAGGGTTTGAAGTTGACTGTTGAACCGGTTACAGAAAACAAACAGGAGAGCACCTCATGATTACAACGTCTTATATCGGTTACATCGCCGGCGCGATCGTGCTGGGTATTTTGCTCAGCGCGATCAAAATCCTGAGAGAATATGAACGCGGTGTTATCTTCATGCTGGGCAGATTCTGGAAAGTCAAAGGGCCGGGCCTGATCCTGGTCATTCCGGTCATCCAGCAAATGGTGCGCGTTGACCTGCGAACGGTGGTGATGGACGTCCCATCGCAGGATGTAATTTCCCGCGACAATGTTTCCGTCAAGGTTAACGCGGTGCTGTATTTTCGTGTTATTGATCCGGAACGGGCCATTATCCAGGTGGAAAATTTTTACGCTGCCACCAGTCAATTGGCGCAAACCACCCTGCGGTCGGTATTGGGACAACATGAGCTGGACGACATGTTGGCCGAACGCGAAAAGCTCAATGCCGACATCCAGGATATACTGGACAAGCAAACCGATGCCTGGGGCATCAAGGTTGCCAATGTGGAAATCAAGCATGTCGATATCGACGAAACCATGGTGCGCGCCATCGCACGCCAGGCCGAAGCGGAACGGGAACGACGCGCCAAAGTCATACATGCTGACGGTGAAATGCAGGCTTCCATCAAACTGGTGGAAGCTGCCGAACAACTGGGCAAACAGCCACAAGCGTTGCAACTGCGCTATTTGCAAACTCTATCGTCCATCGCCAACGAAAAAACGTCCACGATTGTATTTCCATTACCGTTGGACTTAATTGCGCCACTGCTAAAAAAGGGCGAAGCGCCGAAATAGATAAACCTTCGCGCGACGAATAGTTTCACAGCATTGACTCCCGCGCGCGGGGCGTCGCCCTAACAGGCTTTAGCGACCCGTTATGGTGACTGGCTTTCACGGTGTTCTAGCGGTTTAAAAACAAACCCTTATTGACTACGGTTTGCGATGGTAATGGCAATGCCCTTTACGCAAGATGAATTCCTCCATTTGTTTGCCAGCTACAATGCCGCTATATGGCCGGCGCAAATCTTCGCTTATCTGCTCGGCATTGTCGCGGTTATTGCTGCCATACGTGGCATAAGAACGGCCGGAATTATCATTGCGGTGATATTGGCCCTGTTTTGGGGATGGACCGGTGTTGTTTATCATGGGATTTTTTTCAGCGCCATTAATAATGCCGCCTATTTCTTTGCCGCATTATTTGTCATTCAGGCATTGTTGCTACTATATACAGGACTTGGCCCGAAGCGGCTGGTGTTCCGGCCGACCGGGCGCACGGTATTGATGGTCGGGGCACTGTTCGTGTTCTACGCAATGGTCTTGTATCCCGTCCTCAATATAGTGTTGGGGCACGGTTATCGGCAAATGCCGGTTTTCGGCGTGGCGCCGTGCCCAATGACCATATTCACTTTAGGTATATTGTTGTGGTCTGCGACGCGCGTACCCATCTACCTGATCATCATACCAGTTGTCTGGTCAATCATTGGGGTAAGTGCAGCTATTAGTCTTGGTATATTCGAGGACATCGGATTGGTAGTGGCGGGGCTGCTGGGCGCAATCCTGATTGTGGTCAACAACCGCCGGTTGTCAGTTTAAAGTAAACTTTACAGCATCCTACTCTTGCGAAACAAAAATCAGCTTGTCGGTCTCATAGCCCAATGCTTCGGCCTTCGCAATCAGGCGCTGTTGTATTTCCCGGTCCAGCCGTGGTGTTCTGGCAAGAATCCACAGATATGAGCGGTCGGGGCCCCCCACTAGCGCGTAGCGATAGTTATCGTTGTCCAGATCAATAATTACATAACTGCCGTAAAATGGTCCGAAAAAAGACACTTTCAAATAACCCACATCGGGCCCGGTGACAAAATAGGCCTTGCCTTGCGCCTCTTCCCACTCCCCGGACCTGGCATTGTAGCCTCTATTGATTACCTTGACACCGCCATCGTCTCTCATGGTGTATTCAGCAGTCACTTTCACTAGATTGCGTTCAAATGAATGGTCCAGCCTGGCGATCTCATACCATTGACCCAGGTAGCGGCTTAGCTCAAAGTTTTTGACAGGCGTGACATTATCGGGAAGGCCGGTACAACCATTCTGTAATAATAGTAGTACCAATAACAGTAGTGGCTTTGTCAGTGATTTCTGCATAGATGCCTTTTACTTGCACATTGCAATCACATTATTTACACATTAGTTTCATATTGTTTTTACACTTATTTTACAACGTCGCATTACGAGTGTTTGCCTGCCGAGGCAAGCACTGTACTCGTTGTCAATGCGATCAGCAGCATTACTAACTCTGCTGATCTACGAAGCAGTTAATAGTGACTCTTGGGTTTATTTTCCGCCCCAGCAGGTACGATGGTGGAAATCTTTTGTTTATATATCAATTGATCGGTTTTCCCACCAAGCAATATGGAGAACTGATCAAAGGAAACAATCTGGCCGTTCAACTTGATGCCATTGACCATAAACACCGAAACACTGGTCTTGTTTTTTCTCAGTTCATTGAGAAAGGCTTCCTGTAATGGCTTTTTTCCATTATTTTCACTCATAACAATTACTCTCTTTACTTTTTATTTATCCATTTGCTGGTTATCAACCTGTTTAATATATCGTGACATTGGCTACATAATAAGTTGCGACTTTGTCCACATTAACGACAGGTGATACTGAACCGTAGTCTACAAACACACTGTATATCCTGTTATCTGTTATCTCTGCCGCCAAATTGCCCTGGATAACAGATCGCTGCCCCTGCTCTCGTTTGGGGCCGGGCGGGGGCGGCAAATTTGATATGGCCTTGCCCCGTTGGGGAAATCGTCCGCCCCCCAATCCCCACACCGGACACTCAGAGAATATAGCCGTATCCGGCAATTTTTGCATGGCAGGCATCCTCCCTGCAAACGAAAAACGACCCAAAGTGCGGTTTATCGCCCAGACTGATGTCCCGGAAAACGTGATATGGTCAATAATCGCCCCTCCAGCACCGACACTCCTTCGGGCAACTGTCTCGATTCATAGTCCGTTGTTATTTTGGCGCATGCCTGGTTTTGGGAGTTCCCGGAAATCTGAGTTCCTGAAAATCTGAGTTCCTGAAAATCTGAGTTCCTGGAAATTCGCCGTCGTAGCTATAATCAGGAAAGATTCTTATGGGGTTTCGAGGGTTTGCTCGCAATAAATATCGCTCGACGTGGTGCCGGATAGCCTTCAATGGTTTTGTTGCTATCAACAGGATCAAGAAAGTCCGACAACGACTCGAAATGCATCCAGTCCGTTGCCCGTTGTTCCTCTGTTGAGGTTTGATTGACATCAACGCAGCGAATATTTTCGAAGTTACAGCGCTTCAACCACAGTGATAAAGCGTCACAACTGGGAATAAACCACACGTTACGCATTTTGGCGTAACGGCGTTCAGGCATCAATACGTGCTCCACATCGCCTTCGACAACAAGGGTTTCCAGCACCAGTTCTCCTTCCCATTGCAGGCAATCCCACATTTGAGTCAAATGATCGATGGGCGAGCGGCGATGGTACAATACCCCCATGGAAAAGATCGTATCAAATAAGCCGACACATGATGGCATAGTGTCGGTACTAAACGGCAGCACAAATGTTTTACGGGACTGTATATAGCGCTGAAATGCATGATACTGCATGACATAGACCAATGTGGGGTCAATGCCAATAACCAGTTTTGCCCCCTCGCCTTCCATACGCCAGCAATGATAGCCACTGCCGCATCCTACATCGAGTACAATCCGGTTGGCGAGGGGTGTAATGTGGGGAATGACACGCTCCCATTTGAGATCGGACCGCCACTCCGTGTCGATGTCAAGCCCGAATAAGTTAAACGGTCCTTTACGCCATGGCCACAGGTTACGCAGTTGCTGATCCAATTGCCGGCGTGCCTGGTCAGCGCAATCATGTATACTTCCCACAGTGACAGTGGGTCGGTTTAAGTGGATTGCGGAAGGCGTCACCTCCGGCAGCCGTTGCAAAGCATCCAGCCATCTTTGCAAATCACCATGACCACTTTTGGTCAGTTTTTGGTGGGCGGCTTGCGGTACGATATCCACCCACTCGGCTAGTCCCGCATCGCGCAACGCCTGATTCAATAACCGGTAATCAATCATTTGACCGCGACAATAGACACGAAATTAAAACACTGAAACCAGACATAAACCTGCTGGAACCCGGCCTGGCGCAGGCGTTCAAGATGCGTATTCAGGGTGTCCGGAATCAGGACATTTTCCAATGCAGCGCGCTTTTGACTGATTTCCAGCTCACTGTAGCCGTGCAGCTTCTTAAATTCGTGATGTATATCGATTTGAAATTCATTTTCCCGATCATCGGGGAATGCTATTTTCTCGGATAGCACAAAAATAGCGCCCGGGATCAAACCATCGTAGATACGTTGAATCAGATTGCCTCGCTCCTCCAATGCAATGAACTGCAAGGTGAAGTTCAAAACAACGACCGACGCATTGTTAATGACGGTGTCACGCACATCCTCCTGCCTGACCTCGACACCGTCGATATTACTGTTTTGCGCGATAATCTTGCGCAGGCGCAGTACCATGGCTTCGGACGTATCAACAGCCAGTAATTTGCATCCTCGCCCTTTGACATTGCGTTCCATTTCCAGCGTAACCGCACCCAGGGAACAGCCCAGGTCGTAACAACAGGTAGCCGATTTCGCGTAGCGCTCTGTCAAAACGCCGATCATGGCGATAATAGTGTCGTATCCCGGAACGGAACGATGAATCATGTCCTCGAAGACATCGGCCACCCGGTCATCGAACACAAATTTCTCGTCGCCCTGTTGCGGGTTGGCGAAGATAGAATCGCGTCTGCTTTTATCTGACATTGGTTTTACGGGAGGATTTTACGAAACAGGATTCGACTTTTTTAACATCATATGCAACAACTCCAAGGGCTTACCGGCCGGGTCAAGGCGTTGTTCCCGGTCGTAGACCTTGAATCCCAGTCGCTGATAAAGGCTAAGTGCGCTCTGGTTTAGCATAAATACCGAAAGCCTGACCTCGGGCAATCGGTATTTTTCAAATGCCGCTTTGATCATATACTGCATGAGTACTCTGCCCAAACCACGGCGCCGGTATTCAGGAACAATGAAAAGCGTTCCGATAAAGGCGTATTCTTCCGGTTTGTGACCGTACAGATTGGCAAATCCTGCAATATCACCGTTTTCAAGGATCACTGTAAACTCAAAACGCTTTTCATACAGCGCCTTGAGTTGTTGCAACGTCAACGGAAACTCCCCATCCGGGTAAAGCAAAAACAGTTCCTGCTGGTTGGGAATAAGCCGGGGAATGAATTCCAGTTCTTGCGGTCGAATCGCGCGTATCTCTGTCATGCCCAGAGATTACCTGAAAAAAAGGGTTTATTTAACCCTTTTACGCGGACTTTTACGCGGACTCTTGCGCGAACGTCATGATTGGAGCAGTTAACCTACAACAGCTATATCAGATTGAGCTTGCGTACTCTCGCTTCCGCACTTTTTAGCCAATGCTTGATTCGATTGGAATCCCCGTATTTGCTAAGTTTACCCCACGAATTGAGTAACACAATGATCAACGGCCGGTCGCCCATTTTCAGTTTCATGACCAGGCAATTCCCGGCGTCGGATGTAAAGCCGGTCTTACTCAGATAAATATCCCAATCTGATTTCCTCATCAAACGATTGGTGTTCCAGATTCGGATCGTCCTGCCCGTCTTATTGTCGATGATCACATCCTTAACAATAGTGGTAAATTCGTGAATTTGTGTATAGTGTGACGCGGCTCGAACCATCTTCACCAATTCCCTGGCCGTTGATACATTTTCCTTGCGCAGACCCGCCGCATCCGCGAACTTGGTATGTTTAAGTCCCAGATACCTGGCTTTTTCATTCATGGCTTTGATAAATGTCTTGGTACCGCCGGGATAGGTTCGTGCCAGCGCGAATGCGGCCCGATTTTCCGATGCCACCAGCGCCATTAACAACATGTCCTCCCGGCTGAGCGTACTGCCGATCGGAAGCCGGGTTTTGGAATATCGAATGGTGTCGCGATCCGCCCGCTTAATGGTGATCATCTCACTCATATCCAAATTCGCATCGAGCACCACCATAGCGGTCATCAGCTTGGTAATAGAAGCAATGGCCATTTCCTTGCCGGCGCCGCGCTGATAGATAATCTGGTCGTCCCGCTCGTCAAACACCACGGCAGCATGCGAGCGAAGGAATAAGTCCTTGGGGTTACTAACACGTTTGACCAGGTCCGCCGGAATATAATCGACGCTGTCTTCCGGCAGATTACGCAGTGAGGCGCTGTTCTGAGGCGGGGCCGCGAGTGCACCGGGCACCAATACTGCAATCAACGCCACCAGCACACACCGACTTAACCATTTCCAGGCTGGCGGCGTAGCGCCAGCGCTTCTATATAACTTTCTGTTTTTAAAGCGATATTTTTTCATCACATCTGAAAAACGTACGACATTAGATCACATCCAACTCATAGACTAACGACGATATCTGAGAAAACATGTTGATTCAATGTTCGCGAATGCTCCCAGCCACAACCGGGATTATAACAACCGGAAATCCCACTGAAAAGGTTATCGCGATTCTACCAATCCCTACCCTTCCTATCGATAGGCGCGGCAAATTATTGAGTGATCGTGATATAAAATTTGACGGCACCGAGTGCCTTGAAATGATTCTTTTATATTGAATTCCAGTTTCTTGATATGACAGCCCGCAACAGAAAACTATCACGGAACAACTGACAAATTCTGTCCGGATCACGATTATAGACAATCGAAGGGACTTTATGCACCCTACTGCTGTTAACGACAGGTCCTTTGATGATGTTTTGCAGGTCGACGAATGGCCATCTCACGTATCGCAGACACAATGCTACGGTCATTGAGACAAACAATATAGAGGGGATAGATATTATAGAGAGGATTGATATTGAACGTCACACTCTACTACGTAACGTTACCAGGCGGATTCTTTAACAAATCGAATTGACACGAACAACAACGACAATACCTGCACATCTTCAATCCCGGCATTTCCCTTTAGCAGCGCGCTTACTACGTTAACTCTATTACTGTTACGCGCACGGGACCGCGGCTTTGCATCCAACGCTGACGCAAAACCTCATTATAAATTTTGTCATTGCCCCTGTTTTGGTTCGTTACTTTTTTATCGAATAACTATTTTCACAGCATTTTATATAATACTTGAATAATTGAATTTTTTTCAAAATGTTACACTACACAATTCAGGTTTCATTTTACGTCGTATTTGATTATATTCCACCGCAATCGAGCCGTAATGTGACGCAGTTGCACTATGACTGACAATATTGGTAACTGCACCCCAATTTTTTTGTGACGTAGTCGACGTTTTTTCCCTCCAACAACCGTCCACTGTCGATCTCACATTGCACGGCCGCTCTAAAATTATTTATAAATCACTGCGTTACACAAAAACGTGCATATCTGGCATACAACTTGTGATAGCGTTCGCATTAACAACTGATAAAAGCTGCAATTTAGTTGAGGGATTTATTATGAGAACGTTGCACTTACACAATTCAATTTCTGTTAAACAAATTCTTTTTCTGTGGTTCGTACTCTGCCTTTTACCCAGCGTGGTACACGCCACCAACCGTTGCGATTATCGTTGTGACAACAGCATTACTGTCCCTCTGTTAATCGATCAAAAAACGCAGGTTGGCGTGGTCAAAGTCAATTACGACGACCACCGTTTGAATATCAAGTATGTTGCAAACGAAGGCTGGTTAATTAAAAACACCCATTTGGCCGTCAGCGACAGTTTTTCAGGCTTGCCAAAGGACAGCGAGGGCAACCCGCAGTTGAACAATTTTCCATATCAGACAAGCCATCAATCTCCAGTGTCGGTTGTAAACCATATGTTGTCGGCGCAACAGTGGCCGCTGGGCACTGAACTGTATATCGCCGCCCAGGCCGATGTGGTATCGACAAAAAGCGGCATCCATGACAAATATGGCCAACATCATAAAAAGCACTATAGCGCCAAATCCTGGCATGACGACAGCGACCGCCATTCCAGTGACAATGACGGCCGTGAAGGGCGACGCTCATACAGCAATTTTAACAAGTTCAAAGGCTTTTTTGACCGGGTTAACCAGGCCACGCACCGGCATTCAAAACACCGGTATTCAAAAAACCGCCGCCACAAGAAAGTAAGCTTTTTCAAGCGGTTCGGCAGTGCATTCGACGTCTTTGGCGGCAAAGCGAACGGTGATAACGACCATGACTATACCAAGCATGATGGCGATCATGAATACGATCGGCATGAAGACGATGACCGCAGCGACGAAGAAGACCAGGGTTATAATGATCACGGCCATCAATCACAACACGACTACAAACGCTGTGACAGTGGTCACAATAACGATGATCGCGCTCAGCCGGCTTGGGCGAAAGGTGATGCTCTTACCGGCACTGCCGAAGGTTACTACTTCACTTTCACGTTGAAACCCTGCAAACCGGTTTCGGAAAGCACCATACAGTTCAGCGATGCCGTCTATAGCAGCAGCGAAGACGAACAAAACGCTACTGTCACAGTCACTCGTACTGGTGACCTCGATGAAGAAGCCACTGTAGTCATCAGAACCGCGGACGGTACAGCTCAGTCCGGTATTGACTACGGTGCAATCGATATGCAGCTGCAGTTTGCGCCCGGCACAACATCAATCGACGTCTCGATTCCTGTTATCGATGACAGTGACGTGGAAGACCCTGAAACCATCAACGTACAGTTGTTTGATGCTCAGGGCGCCACACTGGGCAACCAGGACACCAGCGTCGTCGAAGTCGCTGACAATGACGTAGCACCACTGGATGAGTTTTTCTTCGATCCCGCAGATTACGTATTCCGTGAGGGTTCCGGCCTGGTCACTATCACCGTGGCACGTCAGGGCTCACTGGTTGGCGAAGCGAGCGTGGATTACCTGGTTGTTGGCGGCACAGCTCAGGCGAACGTCGATTACACGTTCATCCCCGGCACATTGGTGTTCGCCGATGGACAGGCCACCGCGGATATTTCATTGACAATCCGGGAAGACCGGGCGGTTGATCCTAACGAGACCATTCTTATCGGCATAGACAATGCGGTGAACGGCCAGATCAAACAACCGGCAACCGCGGCGGTCATCACGATCGAGGACAATGAGGGAAATAACTAAGGTAACCGTCAGGGCGGCAATTGAATCAGTAAATTGCATCCTGTACAGGTTAGCGTCCAATGACCGGCAATATACGGCAAACGGGGGAGCATATGCTCCCCCGTTTCTTTATCGATGCAGAAATAATCCGGTAGTATTTAAGAATTCACGGACAATTGTTTACAAAGTTAATGCAACCGGGTGATATGAATAATACATTCATGCTCACCATGATGCATACACTGTTTTTCTTCAATACGAAAACTTTCGCCGTAACGTTCCCCCAGGCCGCGAACAATACCTTTTACCACATCACACATTTTTCGGTGAGAATGATAATGCAACACCAATAAATCGTCCGTTTCTCGATGAGCTGTCAGTTTAGGCGGTTTACGCAGAGGATTATGTTTGTGAATTGAATGATGAATACATCCACCGGCATTTTCTATTACATCAAATGTCTTCCATTCATCATCCTTGGCATACATATGATAAAACGTCATCAATTTGTTTCCGACGTACGCCCCGAAGTCTTCCAACACGGCCGGTAGTGGTGTGTTCAACGCTTCCGAGGCGGCTGTTGCCAATCCGACAATTTCTTCGTCGGGATACTCCGTCACCGGAAAAAAAATCTTGTACCGGTAACCATTGGCTTTTAACAGAGCTTTCCAGGTTTCCTCGCCGCCGTGGCGCTCTATTACATAGTCGCGTAAAAAATCAAAAATCACACCATACATACTGTCGTTCCTGCTATTGATTAATTTGACGTATCCACATTTCGATCATTATTGTTATTTAAAAAAATTGAATGCCCGTTGTTGCCCTACTTTTTATACTCTATTTTTTCCCCCATATATTAGTTGTTGTCAAATGGGTATCGCAAACTGTTACTTCATCAACTATGACACTGTTATGTAGCGTCCTTATGTTGCTCCGTGAATAGTGTTGCTCCGTGAATATTCGGTTCTAAAGGAAATACAACCGCAATTGCAGTAACTGAGACAGTTGTGTAAATTTTAAACTTAACGAATCAAGTCACTTACGCCTATGCGAAATCCCTATCACTGCTCTATTCAGGATCCATTCATGAACGAGATTTCTCCCGCATCACAAACTCGCCACTTTTGTCATAGAAACCAGGTATAATAGTAGCCGCTGTCTGTCGTGGCAACACAAACGCCTTTGCTCATGGTAACTTAACGACCGCAACAAATAAACGGACAGAATAAGGAATGTATATTTAATATACAACTTTGGTCATAATTTGCATAGCGCACACAATTGCTACATATTTTGAATCGAATAGAAAATTATACCGATATCGAATTAACGCTGTTGACTTAGATGATGTATGAGGCCGCTTAATGGACTGATTATTTGCGGTTGCTGGTAAGATGTTATTGTAGAAATTTACCCCGTTATTGCCAACTGCGGCCGCATCATATAAGTATCACTGCAACGCCCGCGACCATCATGCTTCCGGCAATAAGATTTTGTGCAAACCCCTTTTCAGAGAAAAATATCGCCCCAAAGACAATACCAAACAACAGGCTGGTCCGCTTAACGGTAATCATGTACGCCACTTCCACCTGGGCAACGGCAAGAAAATGAGAGATTACCATAACACACATAAAAACAGCGACCAGTAAAACACTTAACGGTTTATCGCGAACCACGGCAATACTTTTTGGTTTGATCAACACCGTAACCAGCAGCGCCCCGGCTCCCACCATGGAAAAATAAAAAGCGCCAAAATGGCGCGGCTCGATGTACTGCATAGCGCCTTTACCCATTACCGACGTAAAACTGTAAATAACGGCTGCGGCTAACATCAGGCGCGAACCGCGTTCCGACACAACGGAGAGCAACGGTAACAACAAATCACGAGGGCGGTTGATAAGATGCTTTTTGCTGTTCAATAGGTACGCGCCAAATACAACCAGAATGATTCCGAAAAATTTATCGGGAGAAACCTCCTCACCCAAAATAAAATAACCGGTTGCAACGCTAAAAACCGGTGTAAACGCGAGGTACGGCAAGGTCAGGTACAGCGCGCTGTCCCGGATTGCCAGCGAATAACACAACATGGCAACCAGTTCCATGGGAATCAAAGCCGCGATCCAAAGCCAGAATTCACTGGTGATAGGGGGATAGTCGCCGGCAAAAGCGAGCGGCAACAATAGCACGCCCGGCGCCGAAAAGCGCACCAGCAGCAATTCCCAACCGGTGCTAAGCGAGAAATATTTTTTGAAAAAGGTATCTGCCAGCGCCAGTGATACCGCGCTAATCAATGCCAAATTAAACCATTCCATAATCAATCAATGTTATAATATTCGCACTCATAGTACAGGTAAAAATTGTCCCCGTTATGACGAAAAACCGATAAGGTAAATTCGAGGGTGATCTATGGTTCGTGTGCACTACGGTAATCATTAAAGTACTTAAGAATGCGTACGAACGTAGTCACGGGTGCAATCCACAAAATTTAGTGGAAGTACGTTTAATGGCGCATCAAATTGCGTATTACCGTGCTAATCACTAAAATAATGGGGTTCACTTAACCTAGCCTCAAAAAATGTAAATCGGTTTCATGATTCCACTGCATGACGACAACCCAACCTCGACTTTTCCGTACGTGACCATTGGCATCATCGTAGTCTGCGCACTGGTCTTCTTATGGGAACGCTCACTGGGGCCCGCTTATGAAATGGCTATATATGCATACGGTGCGATTCCCGCGGTGGTGGTAGGTGGGAAATCCTTACCGCCGCAAGTGGACATGATACCGGCATGGTCGACGATATTTACATCGATGTTCATGCACGGTGGCTGGATGCATATAATCGGCAATATGCTGTATTTGTGGATTTTCGGCAACAACGTGGAAGACGCCATGGGTCATAAGCGGTTTGTCGTATTTTATCTGGTGTGCGGGGTCCTTGCCTTTCTCGCCCACGCCATGACCAACATCAATTCCGAGGTGCCTACGGTGGGTGCCAGCGGCGCCATATCCGGTGTGTTGGGGGCCTATTTGCTGCTACACCCTCATGCCCGGGTGCTGGTCCTAATCCCCCTGGGATTTTTTCTTTACACCACCCGTTTCCCTGCTGCCGTGGTTTTGGTGCTATGGTTCGGTTTGCAGTTATTAAGCTCAGCAATGACGCCGGCAGGTCAAGGTGGGGTCGCCTTTGGTGCTCACATCGGAGGCTTTGTGGCCGGCATGGCATTAATTCCCTTTTTCAAATACAAAAATGTCCGCTTATTCACCCAGCGCAGATAGCGGCGACGCCGGCGGCCCAGATAGATATTAGCGAAACGGCCCACGAATTACCGGCCAACCGGGCAGGTATTAGATCTAAATCAATGTACCCGTCGGCCCGTTGACCTATGCTTTTTGCCATTAATCTTTACCCGTAAATGCTATATAATCACCGCGATGGTGACAAAGCCGGACGTCAAGAAAAACAAATTTATGCGAAGCTCCCGTATTGTTTCACTGCTGGGTATACTGGGTATATATGTGCTCACCGTATTCCTCCTCCCCGGCTGCGACCGGGGCGATACAACAGCGCAAAGCGGTAAAACCCCGGCAATCGCACACGAGGCGGCGACGGAAAAAATTCAGCACGGCAAGCAATTGGCAGACGAAAGATGCCTCAAATGTCACCGCGCCGATGGAGACATCGTAGAGCGCGATTATCCGCAAATCAATGGTCAAAAAGCCGAATATATCGATCATACCCTGGGCGCCTATACCACCGGCAAACGGCGGCACGAGGAAATGCGCAAGGTATTGCTGGGCCTCGATGAAGCCGATTTCCAGAATCTTGCCGCTTACTATAGCTCCCTCGATACACCCTGGAAGCGGGTTTTATTACCCGCCAGGCAACGGCATAGCGGACCGGATCCCAAGGCAATAAAAGCCGGAAAGAAACTGGCTCAACCTTGCCTGTCCTGCCATGGTGAAAACGGCAATAGCCCCACCGAAGGCATACCCAGCCTTGCCGGCCTCAGCCAGGAATACATAGTCAACGCGTTTGAAGGTTACTTTCACGGACAACGTAAAAACGACATCATGGAGGTATTCAAGCACGCCTTTGACAAAAACAAGGTCACGAAACTGGCGGCATACTTTGCCAGCGAACCGCGCCAACCCCAATCACTGCCGGTAAAAGGCAATCCCAAGACCGGTGAAAGATTGGCGCAACAGCATTGTACCGGCTGTCACGGCCCTCAGGGAAACAGTTATATCGACCGGTTTCCCACATTGGCAGGCCAAAATGCAAAATACCTTTATCAGGCTACCCTCGCCTACCGTAACAACACACGTCATAATGCTCTAATGAAGCAAGCCATTAGCGGCCTGTCCAAACAAAACATCAAAAATCTGGCCGCTTATTTCGCCACCCAAAAACCACGGGCAACGCAACCACATAGCGCCAAGCAAGGCGATGACCCAATGCAAATTGCCCGGGCGGCCGCCCGCCCCTGCTTTGGCTGCCACGCAGAGGACGGCAACAGTACCATGAGTGGTACGCCCAGTTTAAGCGGCCTTAAACCCGCGTACCTGTCCAATGCCATGGAACAATATAAGGATGGCGGCCGCAAACACGATTTAATGAAAAGTTTCGTTACCAGCCTGCAGAAACAGGACATGGATCTTATTGCGGCGTACTTTGCCGCACAAAAACCCAAGGCAACGACGAACAAAGGTAACGGCGATCCGGCCAAAGCCACTGATGTGATCAGCGGCTGCGAGGGATGCCACGGTGAAAAAGGTATCAGCACATCGAATGTTCCCAGCCTTGCCGGACAAGATGCTGATTATATCGTGAAGGCATTGACTGAATATCAAAACCAACAACGCAGCAGCGATGACATGAAAAACGCGCTGAGCGAAGTGGATAAAGCGGCTTTTAAACACCTGGCTACCTATTTTGCCCGCCAGCAACCGGTCAAACCGGATGTACCGCCCCTGCAAACGGCAGAGCAACTATCGATTAAATGTAACCGTTGCCATGCTATTGAAAATCCTGAAATTAATCAGATCGCGCCGCGAATTGCCGGTCAGTCGGAACCGTATTTGCTAAAGGCGTTATACGAATACAAGTCAAAAATACGGGAACAATCCACCATGTTTGCCATGCTGGATGTCCTCAATGACTGGGAAATCAGAAACCTCGCCAGATACTATGCACGCTTGAATTCTGCAGATAAATAGCTTTCAATTATCCGCATGACACCGATTATTCTCAGCACGCTGAATGCGCGCTATATACATAGTGCATTGGGGTTACGTTATCTTTACGCCAATCTTCAGGAATTAAAAGACCAGACAACTATCAGGGAATTTACCCTGGATACCCGTCCAGTAGATCTCGCCGAAAAGCTGCTCCTGGATCGCCCACGGATCATTGGTCTCGCCGTTTATATCTGGAACGTTGCGCAAACTACAGAACTGGTAAGCATCCTTAAGCAGGTCAGCCCCGATACGACTATTGTATTGGGAGGCCCGGAAGTCAGTTACGAAACTGACCGCCAACCGATCATTGATATGGCGGACTATGTCATCACCGGTCAGGCGGACCTTGAATTTCAACAATTATGCCGGCAAATCCTGGATGGCGCTCCGCCCGTCCAAAAAGTTATTCCGGCGCGGCCCTTCCCGTTATCACAACTGGTCCTTCCCTACGAATATTACACCGATAAAGACATCGCCAGCCGCATGATTTATGTGGAAGCATCCAGAGGTTGTCCCTTCCGGTGTGAGTTTTGTCTGTCGGCGCTGGACAAAACCGCCTGGCCATTTCAGCTGGAAGATTTCCTTAACGCCATGCAAAAGCTCTATGAGCGGGGCGCGCGTCACTTCAAATTCGTGGACCGGACCTTCAACCTGAAAATCGACAACACGATCCGCATATTACAGTTTTTCCTCGACAAACAGGATGACAATTTATTCCTGCACTTCGAGCTGATACCGGATCAGTTGCCGGACAAACTTAAGGCCATTATCCAACAGTTCGCCGAAGGCACATTGCAGTTTGAAATCGGCATTCAGACCTTTGACCCCGAGGTACAACAGCGAATCAGCCGCAAACAGGATAACGACAGAGCCTGTGAAAATATCAATTGGTTGCGCCAGGAAACTTCCGCCCATTTACACACTGATCTCATTGCAGGCTTGCCCGGAGAAGATATAGCGGGTTTTGCGCGGGGTTTTAATCGCCTGGTTGCGCTGAACCCCCATGAGATTCAGGTTGGGATTCTCAAACGCTTAAAGGGTGCTCCCATCGACCGTCACAGTGAAACACATGCCATGGTCTACAACCCAAACGCTCCGTATAATATCCTCGCCAACGATCAACTGGATTTTGCCGCCACGCAGTCCCTTAGCCGGTTTGCCCGATACTGGGACATGATCGCCAATTCCGGCAGGTTTAATGAAACGCTGCCATTGCTGCTGGCCGACAATCCCTTCGAAAATTTTATGGCATTCAGTAACTGGTTATTCGCCGCCACCGGCCAGACCCATCGCATAGCGCTGCCGCGACTGTTCGATCTCGTACACCAGGCTTTGACCACAAAATTTCACGTCGATGAGAACGTTGCAACGGCCGCGTTATTAAAAGACTACCAACGCACCGGTTTAAAAGGCAAACCGGTATTTATGAAGAACACGGCTGCGAACTCTACGGCGAAGCTGCAAAATACCTCGTCGTCTCAAGACCATATGCACGCCAAAGCCAAACGGCGTCAGTCACGCCATATCGCCAATACCTGACAATTACCCCCAACGGCACAAACATAAACTACGCTAGTTGGGGAAATATGCGAGATATCATTGGCTCCTCCTTCACGTCCGGATCAATCATCATTTCCCATGCCGTCTGGTAACCCAACTCCCGGTATGCTTCAAACTGTTTTTCATCAAAGAACTGGTCACTGGTGGGCTCATCCGGAAACTCCGACTGACTTTGTTTATAACCGTAAAGATCGGCAGACAGCGCACCAAAAAAAGAACTTTTAATATATATCAGCTTCCCCGGTACCCCATCGGGATATAGTATGTCTGCCACTAGATAGCCGCGCCTGGCATAGGCGTTGAGATCTTGATCATCGTCCTTGGATGGAATCATGTCCTCGAGCTGCTTTGCCTTGATGTCGATGAGCACACCAAAATCTGCTCGTATTTTTTCCAGTGCATTGGATAAATCGGTAAATTTGCAATCGGCGTCCGCCGCGCCGTCACACGCGATGATAAGCCGTACCTTGCGGCGTATCAATTCGTACAGGCCGAGGTTTTCGAAGTGCCCTCCGTCACTCAATTGGACAAAACGGCTTTTCTCGTTCAGATTTCGCCGCATGATCATTTCCGACAACCCCGGATAGATAAAATTGGGTGTCGGCATTAACGGCTGATGGTCCGGGTCTGGATTTGGCGCCCAATAACCCAGCCTGATATTCAGCAAACCCATTAACATGGACAGGAATGGCTGCCGGGTCACACCATCCCCACCGACTCCGGTACTGGGATTTACCGCGGCGCCGGATATAGCCATAGCAGTGGACAAGGTCATGCGATTTTCCATGAATGCCGACGTCTTGCGCCAGCCAGTGGCATTGCTGCCGCAATAGGCTGGCGTCAGTATAAAATTGTCGCCGCCGCGACCGCGAAACTTGGCAATTTTCGAAGACACCAGCACAATATTGGTATTAATAATATGATAGGGCATGTTATGGGCACGGGCGTCGGTTTGGGTATACCAACACATATCGCTAAGCCTGGCCTTGTCGGCGCTGGCAGAAGCCGCACGGGGATTTTCGTCAGGTTTTACCACTCTATCCAGGTTCGGCATGAACACTTCCATCAACCGGTCGCGGTAATAACGGTGTACGGATATATAGTTCAGGTTCGTCAGCCAGCCGATCATAAAAACCAGCCCAGCCAGAATCAATGTCCATCCGGACCCGATTACCAGAAATAACGAGCAATGATATGCGAACAATAAAAGCCCAAACCAGAGCGCAATCATTGAAATGGCGACCAGCAATCCCAGAGGGATTTTTCCCGCTTTTATACTACTGGTTTTCAAAAAGGTGGAAAAACTGCTGAAAATACCCACCAGTATGGACACCAACCCCGTCAGACCCGCCGAGTCGTTTGTCCTTACTGCGTTTGCATCAAATGAGTGGTACACAACCGGTACCAATCCAATAACACAAAACCCGATTGCCAGGCCCAGTAACCAGGTATAGGCGTGTTCGCTGAAACGGCGAAGTTTATACGACAGATTCTCTACGCTGGCGAGTTGGTGTGATTCACGGTCGTTTACCCCGCCGGTTAGAACGCCGCTGTTACGTGACCGTTGCGAGATAAAAAATGCCAGCACCGAGTATACCAGCGCAAAGATAACAAAAACTCCAAACAATAAAAGTGCAATAGCCAGGGAAAAATTGGGAATCCTTGCCAACCACTCTATCGGCATCACCGCGCCGAAATCGGTCACCCATCGAAACAAAAACGTCTGACCCACCAGGCTGAACAACAATACCAATAATGAAAAATAGACAAATAGACTCAAAATCGTGCCACGAATAACCACACCGGCCAGCGACAATGGGCCGATCCCGTCACCCGGAACCAGGTATTTACCATGCTGCCGCAAATAACGTAACAGTGCACCACGCACTCTGGGCGGCCTTTGGGTAACGTTGCCCGGTTTGTCCACGGCCGCCATAAGCTCGTGACCGCACATGGGATAAGTGCCATAGGGGAAATCTTCCCGGTCCACACCCACTTCGGCGTTTTGCCACTTGTTCGATAACAGCCAATTAACGGAACTGCCTATATATCCGCCGCCGGAGACACTGGAGAGATAGTCGATCTGTTTCAGCCAACGATTGTATGACAGCGCCTGCAACACACCCAGACAAAAACTTGCCGAACGAATACCACCACCTGACAGCGCTAACCCGGACAGGTCGGTTTTCAAATACGCCTGTTTTTCCTGGTCTGACTTATGCTCGAGACCCTGGCGTTTAATAACATGGTTTTTTTCGTGATCAATGACCGCTGCGGCCCCAAAATATTCCATGTCATCGGGGTCGTATTCAATATATCCCCTATTGTTACTGTCATTGTCCCTGGTAGATTGCATATTAACCCCGTCCCTAGCTTGTATAGCTACCTCAGGTTTTTATAAAAAGCGGCAACACCGTATTATTGTTGTACGTATCATAACTACTGTTATTACCACGTCTTCTACGACCGTCTTCTCGTGTTCGTATACCGGCCAGTTCCTTAAACAAATCATATTAGGCTCACGCCCGCCCATTATTGTCGATTAACAGTTGATTGCCAATCCCATGTGTTATCCAACACAATATTATGCCATCCAGAGAACACTTACTGGCCAGCTTGACCGTGAAACAGGCGATTACTAAGAGGTAGCTAACGACAACAACTGACGAAACGGTGTGCAACAGGATTACCCAACGCCGTCACGTTTTCAAAAATTGTATGGATTATGGAAAGGGGAACGCAAGGAATGGAAAGCCAACGATAACGCTGTTGGTGTCAGTAGGCGATTTGAACAACCGTGTTGCGTCCTTTTTTCTTGGCGTTGTACATAGCCATGTCCGCTTTTTGCAGCAAGGTTTCGATGTCGTGATGAATCGGCTCCAAATCATGGCTGCTGCGCGGATGCAGTAGCCCGATACTGACTGTGGTTTGAATTTTATGACCCTGCCAGTCAAATTCATAGTTTTGCAGGTAAGCACGGATCTCGCGCGCCCGCGTCATCCCTACTTCAGCGGCACAATTCATCTGTATAACAAACTCATCACCACCATAGCGTGCCACAAGATCGTTGGGCCGCATATTCATTTTGAGAATCGGCGCAATCTGAACCAGCACCGCATCACCGGCAGCATGGCCATATCGGTCATTGATATCCTTGAAGTTATCAATGTCGATTAACATGATACAAATTGGATTCTGCCGGTTGTCGGGTCTGGTGAGTAATTGATTGAGCGTTTTTTCAAAATGACGCCGGTTGGCCAACTCGGTGAGATAGTCGCTTTTCGCCAGGTATTCCAGCCGGCTGTTGGCATCACGCAGTTTTTTAGTGGCCGCTTCGACTTTAGCCTGCAGCGATTCGTTCAACTGATTCACTTCCGAGCGAGACTGTTGCAACCCCGAAATAACATTACGAAACCCGGTATCCAGTTGCTTAATCTCCTTCGGCGCGTATTCCGGTATGGCGGGGATATCCCCATAAAAGTTATTGGATTGTAATTTCTCCGCCGCTTTCGCCAGCCGATTGATGGGCCGCGTAATCCAGCGCGCCAGCGGGATGGCCAGTAGCAAGGCCATGGCCAATCCGATGCCACCCCAGCGAAATTGTGAAGTGATCAATCGATGAACCTGCGCCTGAACTTCTTTTTTCGGTTGCGGTACCATGATTCCCCAACCAATTTCCGGTACCGAGGTATATCCCGCTACCATCTGCTGCTTTACAAACGGGGAAAAGAATTCTGTCACGCCGGTTTTACCGGCCATCATGGATTGCACCACGGAGAGATGAGACAAATCACGAATTTCTTTCATCCACTCAGGGTTGGGGTGCGCAATTACGTGACCGGTCTTGTCAACGATTGCGGAATGTCCCTTTTCCCCAAAGTGAATATTCCGGCGTAGCTTTTCAATCAAGTCGATACGCAACTCGGCCAGCAACACACCTTCCACCTCGTCGTCCGTGTTCTCGATCGGTTGCGACAGAATAATAGTCGGCTCCCCGGATATGGGGCTATGTTTAATATTGGAAAGCGCCCATCCCCCGGTATCGCGGCTTTTTAGAAAACAGGTCTCATTGGAAAATATTTTTTTGGTTTTCGGTGGATTATCGCCCGGCCGCTGGGAAAGGGCATATATAAGACCATTGGGCAAAATCAGCGACACGGAACGCAAACCTTCCATGTGCTTTAGAGCGGTATCGAGTTTTTTCTGTATAATGGGTGCCTGATCGCCATTTAATATGCTGTGAAAACGACCAATTTCGTCCGCCAGTAACCCCAGTAAATTTTTCTGATCATTGACATATATAGTGATAGGCGAAGCCATGTTCATCGCCAACAGGCGATGTTTTTCGTTGATTTCACGCCAGGCATTATTCCATGCTTCCTGATAAAGCTTGTAAGCAAGGAAGCTCACAGGAACGAACGCAATCAATAAAAACCCGACTACCAACAAACGTTGCACGGGTTGGGAAAAAATGGTTTTACTGAACAATTTACGATCCACCATCATTCGTCATTACTAGCTATCGAATTTTATAGATCTCAACAAAATATTCACGAACTTTAGTTTGCCTTGCTGACTAATTGACCTGTTTTCATGCGACAAATTCGCTGACCGTTACAATCGGGCACTAATATTAACGCCGTTCCCGTCACCCAACGGTCAATTATCGGTAACGGAATGAACAACCCGAAACGGCAAGCGTAACCCGTATTAATTACCGTTGTATTGGTTACGAAATGAATCGGCGGCAAGAAACTGATGAGAATTGGCAGTCCCCTCACTGCTTGATAATGCTCCCTCAAACCATGTTACAACATAATATTCCTTTATATACAGCAAGTTAAATGGTTATTATCAGATATTCCTATAACCATACTATCCGTACTAACTATAGTCAAAATTTGCGATTTTTGTAGATAGATCACACAAATATTTCCCCGGCGCGG
>JASFOJ010000071.1:0-22655 GCA_050116575.1 Gammaproteobacteria bacterium
TGAGCCAGTGTTATTGCTGCATTTGCATCCGGCACAAAGTTGCCTCCGGGACTGTCGGTCACGGAGTTGGTGGGACTAACGGAATCGGTATTAATAATCGCCCAGTCCGACCCACTAACCAACCAGTTACCCAGACCGCTTTCGAAGTCATCAATAAAGGGAAACGCCAATAACCCGGTGTCCCGCTCGCGGATTTCGACATCATCGAGATAATAACCGTCACCCACTCGTCCATCGCCATCGGCGCGAAGCCGGAAACGGACCTTGACTTGGGTGCCCTGGTACGCGGACAGGTCGTACACGTATTGAGTCCAGGATGCGACATTGACACACGTGAAAGATGCCAGTTGGGCCCAGGTAATTCCTCCGTCACTGGAGGCTTCCACTAACCCGTAATCGTAGCCGGTCGTACAATCAGGGTTGTACAGTTTCATCCAGAAACTGAGCACCGGCGCCGCGCTTGCGGACAAATCCACGGAATCAGCCAATGTCATGGCGGAATTGGCGTCCGGGATATAGTCACCCCCTGGACTGTCTGTTACAGACTGGGTACCACTGACCGAATCACTGTTGATAATTGCCCAGTCCGAACCACTGACCAGCCAGTTTCCCAAATCGCTTTCAAAATCATCAGTAAAAGGAAATGCTAACAGTCCGGTGTCCCGTTCTCGGATTTCCACATCGTCGACATAAAATCCGTCTCCTACCCGTCCGTCTCCGTCGGCGCGGAACCGGAATCGGATTTTTAGCTGGCCGCCCTGATACGCGGACAGGTCATACACGTATTGAGTCCAGGACGCAACATTGATGCAGGTATAGTTTGCCAGTTGGTTCCAGGTAACACCGCCGTCATTGGACGCTTCGACAAAACCGTAATCGTAGCCGGTTGTGCAGTCCGGGTTGTACAGCTTCATCCAGAAACTTAACACCGGAGCAACACTACCGGACAAGTCCACGGAATCAGCCATAACAATGGCCGGATTGGCATCCGCAATATACTCGCCACCCGGGCTGTCTGTCACGGATTGACTGCCACTGACAGAATCGCTGTTGATAATATTCCAGTCGGCTTTAACATACAGCCAGCTTGCGAGTCCTGATTCAAAATCATCACTGAATGGAAAACTCGCGGGCGCTGCGCCACGCTCACTGACAATAACATCATCAACATAAAATCCATCGCCCACGATGGTGTCGCCGTCAGCCCACATCCGGAATCGAATTTTTATCTGCGCGCCTTGATAGGCTGACAAGTCGTACACATACTGTGACCACGACGAAACATTGATGCAGTTATAAGAAGCCAGTTGTGCCCAGTTGACGCCGCCGTTATCGGAGACTTCGACGTAGCCATAGTCATACCCGTTGGTGCAGTCCGGGTTGTAGAGTTTCATCCAGAAACTGAGAACGGGCGAAACGCTGGCTGATAAATCCAATGTTCCGGCCAGGGTGATAGCGGCATTCGCGTCGGTTATGTAATCTCCGGAAGGACTATCCGTAACAGAATGATCAGCACTGACTGAATCGCTATTAATAACGCCCCAATCCGCTCCGCTCACCGACCATTGACTCAGACCACCCTCAAAATTATCGGAAAAATATATGTTGCGGGAAATAGTTATATCATCTATGGCGCTGGTCGCGGAGACATTACCTGCGGCATCCTTGAACCATACATGTGCGTAAATGGTTTGACCGTTGGACAAAACACCAGGAAACATGTATTGCACGTTATCACTGAAATCAGTAACAGGGGTAAATTCCACCCAACCTGGATCGTTTGCGGCGGGCGCCGCTGCGGTTCCTGACGTGCTGTTTTGCACAAAATAGCCAACCAGATCACCGTCTTGATCCGTCGCGGTAATGCTTAATGTTACAAGCGGTGTACTGGTCCAAGCCGCGCCCCAGTTGATAAAATTCGCAGACGTTGTATTGGTCGGCGTACTGCTGGTAGGGTCTGCATAGAAAATCTGGTCATGCGCCACATCATTGACGTTGTAGTTATCGGCCGCATCCTTAAACCAGACAAAAACGTGTATATAGTCATTGTACTGGTAGCTGCCGCTCAGACCATAAGACATTGTATCACTATAGCTTGAAGACGTCGCCACAGGAACCCAGCATGAGGGAATCGGCGTTGGCGTAACGCCAGTACTGTTATCCATTACGCAATAGTGGGTAACTGCAGTATCATCTGTTGCCGCGATATCGAGCATCACATCAACAGCGTTGGTTGTACTCAATGCGCCACTATTAACAAAATCCGCGCCGGTTTCATTGACTGGCGGCGAAGTATCCGAGGCGGCTGCGATAGTGTAAACGCCAGTTACCACCGGCTCTTGATTACCGGCGTTATCGATCGAATAGTATCGAAGTGTTGTGGTTGAAGTTATATCTATAGATTGACCGTATAAGGTGAAATTTTCCACCGGCACCGAAACATTGGTTGCGTAGTAAGTTGACTGGCATCCCGAGCCACCGGTGTCGTTACAGAGAAGCTCCACGGTAGTTCCCCCCGATGGATAAACGCCCTCTGCGGGATTGGTGCTCGTCGTTGGCGGCGTTATATCCATCGTTGGTTTTGTCGGTGTCACGCAAGAGTCTGCGCTCGGAATCGTTTTCGATGACTCCTGGAATGCCGCATCAACAGCGGCAATGGCGTAACAATGTTCAACGTTCTCATCAACATCAATATCTTCGAATTGCGTAAGTAAAGTTGCGGCATGTAGCTGTTCACTTGCGTCCGCGACTGTACGGTAGATACGATAGCCAATAATGTCGGTGTTCGTTGCCGGCTCATCCCAGGTCAAAAGGGTAGTACCCAGGCCGGAATCGCTAACCTGCAAGTTGGTCGGCGCATCCGGTGGACTACCATCGTCCGGTCGTGTTTGTTTGCAATGTATAACCGGGTTAACGTTCGTTTTAGTTGACGTATTGCCGCTGCCATCAATTGCCTGAACCTGGTAGCAATATGGTTGCCCCGCCGTTAATCCCTGGTGCCGGAATACCGGATACGGAACAGTTACGGATCCTTCACTGACACTTTCATCAGAACCCCAATAAACATTATATCCTGCCACGCCCACGTTATCGGTTGACGCGTCCCAAACCACGACCATTTCGGATGAACTGGCGGGAACAACCAGCAGGCCTTCGGGTTCTGACGGCGCTTGACTATCTTCCTGCCCCAGGTCAAGATTCATATCAAATTTAATAACAATCTTACCTTCGAAACCCGTTACCGGATCTTTGATTTTGATCGTGACCTTGTTTTCTTTTATAACAACCGTTGCATTATCCAACAAACCATCGAAACCTTCGCCATTGGCGGAAAAATCAGTACGGATAAAATCAAAGGTATCGTCAATATCGAAATCCTGATAGGCAAACCTTAGCAGAGCCTTTAATGTGTTCTTTAATGCATCAAATTCGGTTTGAGTCGGTGGATTTTCAATCACGCCCGCTTCATCAAAGGCCTGATCAAGGTCGCGGCTGGCATGATGTTTAAACCAGTTACGTGCCGCAACATCGGTAAAAGGATGAACGTTAGCGGTATTGGGTTTTCTGGCTTCGACTGAAGGACGAATACTAAAATAGGATTTGCCGTTGTTGGTCTTGACTCTGATGATAAAGGGAGCCTGCAAATCGCTTACGTCACTAAACTTGTAGAATCCATCCGCGTTCGTCGTTGTTGTTCTAGTCGCTCCGTCTTTGTCTTTAATCGTGACCTCAGCACCACTAAGCGCGGCACCAACCGCGGCAGTCCCTTCAAGTCCCGTCCCATCGATACCGTCGTCGCCACCACCTGAAGAACAGCCGGCAACCAGCACGATGGTCCATACGGCAAGCAACAACCACCTACCACCCGTTAAACCTGTCATGGTTTAATCCCCTAATTATCGTTTTTAAAATAATATATCCCTACACCGACGCGGCCCGTTTTTTCATCGGCGCCCGGCTCTACGGTACGTTTTTTTTCCGCCAGCCAACGATCAAAATCGCGTAATAAATCTAGCGATTTATCGTGGCTGTACTGCTTGAATTCTTCGATGACGCTATCGGGTATGTCGGTATAAGTTACCTGACGTTGAAAACGCGCATCTTTGTCATCATGTGTGAGATTGTGTACGGCTGTACTGAGAAGGTCTGTAGCGTGCGTGGAAAGGACATTGATTTTGGCGGGCTCGCTTTTACCGGGTATGAATCCGTGGTGCGTCAACCTGACGGTGTCTTTATCCAGTTTGCTGACGGCACCAACGCGAATCAATTCGTCCAGTATCGCGCGTGCTGTGATATCCCCACTATAGCGGGCCACGAGTTCTTCAAACGTGGCCCCCTCCCCTCGTAGCGCCAAATCCTTCGGCTCGTTATTGTCATCCAGAAAGTCTTGATCCTGAAGCCAACCACTGATCACTCGCTTGGCCCGGTTGAGCGGACCTTTTTCGGGAGGTGGTTGTTCTTCGTCAACCTGGGACAAACGTACCACTTCCTTGCGGCTTAAGCCGGTCAATACGGCGACGCGGGAATAGGTTTGTTTGCGGTTGGGTATGGAAAAGTATTTATAGGCCACATCGACATAAGCACGTTTTGCCAGTTCGGTAAACTCGCTGTGGGATACCTCATATCGAAGTAGCATTTGCGCCAACGGATGGAGCATTTTTATCACCGCCTTTACCAGCGTTGTTTTTATACTTTCCATGTACGGGATAGTATTCCCGCGCTTTCTGACTGTCAATAAATGGGATTATTGTCCCGTTTTTTATCGGTGTCAATAGAAATGGGATAAAATTCCCGTTTTTATGATCGTTATCAACATAATATCTGTGGATTCTAATAAAAAATCGATAATATCTATAATCTGGTTTTATATATAAAACTGTGGGGAATCATTAAACAGCAATAAAACGATTTAGCTAATGCGGGTAGAGCAAGCTAACTGGCTGGGAACTATATAGTTTTTGATAAGTGTATGAATGCGCGGCCCGCAGTTCAGGGATTGGGACGGAGAATATATCGCAGGACAACCGGAGAAGATCAGGATCAGCAAACCTTAAACGGAAAGGACAATAAATGATCCAGCTTGGTTAGATTTCGAGGTAAACCCACCGGGCGGGTGTAAGTAACGCCCTACTGACAGAATCGCATCACAACGTTAGCCGGAAGTCATCAACCAGTGCACCAGGCAAATAGGAGCTGGCCTGGGAACGTTGGCCGTAGCTGCTGGTGTCGAACAGATGCTCCCGTTCTTCAGTCAGCGCCACTAATTTATCGCCCAGGATGTGATAAATACTTTCATCGAAACGCATCACGTTGAGGGGTGCCACGGGTATTCCTGATTCCACCCACAGGCAGGCAAAACGGGTCATGCCGGTGATGCGGCAATGATTGCGGTCGGAGTAGTTGCCGTACCAGAGGTTGCTGATAAAAATTCCGGTGCCGAGCTCCGACAGGATTTTATCCTGATGCAGCTCGCCGCCATTTATTTCCAGTGACTGCGGGTGTTCAATGTTGGCATTAACCGACAAGCCGTATTCTTTGGCGCTGCGCGCGCCGGCCAGACATTCTTTATAAACTCCCTTGTCAATTAATGTCACGCTGTCCGGTTTGATAAATCCGGTGTCGGTAAAACAGGGTGTTAATCCGCCACTGTGATTTTCCACGAGACCAATGGCGGGATTAAGTGTTTTACCTTCTTCAGTCATTTTGATCAGCGGGGTTTGCGCCGTACGATGCGCTTTCAGGCCAAAACCACCCCAGTTGAGCAAACCCATGATTTCCTGCATGGCGGCCGGTGCGATAAATACCCGGTAGTGTCCGGGACTGATAGTCCGGGGTGCAGACGCTATTAGCGGCAATGTTTGCCGGGCAAATTCGATTTTCTGCCTGAAGTGGTTTTTATTCCACTGAAAGCCCGCGTAGTTCTGCTTTATAGCCTTGTCGCCGCCGGCATAGACACTCCAGTCAAAATTGAAATTGTAATTGACGTGCCAGTTAAATTGTCCCAGTGAATTGGCAAAGCCTCGCGACACTTCACCGCCTGCCCACAAGCCTACCAGGTCGAGTCCCTGCGCGATATCGAGGATTTCCTGAAGCGCTGTATCTGCCGACAGCAGTTGGTTGTCCCCTTCGAAAGCTGTATTGCGCGGTTCGGTGGCGAAATTGATAAAAGGGTCTTCAGGCAGGAATGCCAATTGTTCCCGCAGTTGGGCCAATATTTCACCGGCTTGTTTAACATCGGCGTTGAGATTGACCGCTGAATCAATCTCACCCTGACATTGGCGATTATTTTTAATCAATGTCAGCTGCAACCGATGTTGCACTACGTGGCCCGCCTGGCGAATCTGGTTGTGGTTCAGCCGCACAAAGTCAGATCGCTCGCCTTCAAAATTCAACAGTAAAACTTCGTCCGCGGTTAACAGGGAAAACAGGCTGGCGCTTAGTTGCTGGAAAAAGTCTCGCATCTCACTCGCCCCCGAATATTTCCACGTCGTGAAACACACAGGCCGGTGAGGCATGTCCCACATGGATAATCTGCTGGGGCTCGCCCTTGCCACAATAAGGCGTCCCCCAGATTTCAAAGGTCGACTGATCGCCCACCGCCGCCAGATTGCGCCAAAACGTCGCGGAAATACCCCGGTAGTTGGGGTTTTTCACCAGGCCCTTTATCTCACCGTCTTTGACTACCCTTCCCAGCTCACAGCCAAACTGAAACTTGTTGCGACTGTCGTCAATGGACCAGGATAAGTTAGTGTCCATTAAAACGCCGTTTTCAATGGTTTTCACCAGGTCCTCGAAGGTATTGTCTCCCGGTTCCAGATTAAGGTTGGCCATGCGATCAATGGGCGGTCGGTTCCAGTTGCAGGCGCGCGCATTGGCAATACCTTGTAAACCGGTACGTGCCTGGGAAGTGGCGCTACCCAGCAACCGTTCAAGGATGCCATTGCGAATGATATAAGTACGTTCCGCCGGCGTTCCCTCGTCATCAAAAGCGTAACCGGACATTTCCGTGGCAAGGGCGGGATCGAAGGTCACATTCAACAGTTTTGATCCATATTGGTAGCTGCCACACATGCCGGGCTGGACAAAACTGGTACCGGCAAAATTACGCTCGTCCCCCAGGATGCGGTCCAATTCCAGGGGATGGCCGATGCTTTCGTGAATCTGCAACATCATCTGGCTTGGCATTAACAGCACTGACGCGGTTTCAGTGGGACAATCAGGTGCCTGGACCAGCGCGATTGCTTCTTCGGCCACCTGTTGCGCGGCCTCGGGAAACTGCCACGACGCCAGTTGTTCCAGGCCACCCTGGCGGGCGGTTCCCCAGCCGCCCCCGGTGCGCCTCTGGGTTTGGCTGCCGACATTAGCCACCGCCTCGTAGCCGGGGAATAAATAATGAAAGGTTTGTTCGATCCGGATATCGTCACTGGTCATCAGCACCGTCAGGGTATCGCGATGCCCCAGTACCGCTTGCCAGTCAACAATGCGATCATCAATTTTTAAAGCGTGGCTAACATTCACCAATATATCAATTTTGTCGCCGAACGAAGTGGATTGCCAGGGTTGCTCAATCACGGTTTCAAACTCACCGGATCGCTGCGGCCTGGGAATGTCACTGGTTTTCAACAGTCCGTGTTGGGCGCTGACTTTCGCCCACATTAACGCGCTGTCAATGGCTTTGCCAAAGCCACGCCGGTTAAGTTCACTGGTGGCCGCATACGCAAACCCGCCATCGTTGACCAGAGTAATATGCGCACCCCGGCTCTGCTGAATGCGGGGCGGCTGCACGACATTTTCGCGCACGCTTAATATCTCATCCCGATCAAACACTAACCGTAGCGACCAAAACTCCACGTCGGGGGCCACTTGCCTGAATTCATCAATAATACTGTCGATATCCATTGACCTGTTCCATCAACTATTACAATTTATTACCCAGCGCTATTCTTGCCGGGGAATTATCCTTCAGTATAGCAACCGCTTTTTTACTGGTTCTCGGTACGCCAGCCATCTAACGTATCGCTAAAATACCGGTCGCAAATGTGGAAATAGCCCCATTGCACGCTGTATTGGCTGGCGGAACCATCACGATACCAGGCAGCAACTACCTCTATGGAGATAGAAGAAAATCCCTCAACCTACGGGGCGATTTCATGACTCCCCAATTATCAGTAGCTTACGGATTTCGATGGACCCCATAAAATTTCGCTCAAATTGAGTAATCAACCATTGGCGGGCATCCATCCCATGCTATATTAATATGTGTTAATATTTAAAACATAACTTTATGTAAGCTATTGAACTAGATTGTACTTATGGATGCTGTAACCCGACCTATTGATACCATACCATTGATCGACCGCTTTGGCCGGCAGGTGAATTACTTGCGCATTTCCGTAACAGACCGTTGCGATTTTCGCTGTTTGTATTGCATGAGCGAAGACATGACGTTCGTGCCGCGCAAACAGATTCTGACACTGGAGGAACTGCTGTTTGTTGCCCGGGCATTCAGTGAACTGGGCGTCACCAAGATTCGCATCACCGGCGGCGAGCCCCTGGTGCGGCAAAACATTACCTGGCTATTGTCAGAAATCAATAAGCTCGATGGCATTGAAGAGTGCGTTATGACCACCAATGGGTCCCAATTGCCCAAGCTGGCGCAGCAATTAAAACAGGCCGGCGTCAGCCGACTTAATATCAGTCTTGATAGCCTCGATGCAGAACGTTTCAAAACCCTCAGCCGGGTGGGCAATCTCGATAATGTGCTGGCAGGTATCGATGCCGCGCAACAGGCGGGTTTCGACCGTATACGGATCAACAGTGTGGTCCTGAAAAATTACAACCATGAAGAAGTGGCTGATTTAGTCGCATTTGCCGTGGACCGGCAACTGGATATTGCCTTTATCGAGGAAATGCCGCTGGGCCTGGTGGACGAACGTAATCGCGCTATTACTTATTATTCCAGTGATGCCATTAAACAGGACCTGGAAAAGATTTATACACTGCAAGCGGATGAAAAATATCTCAAGGGACCGGCGCGTTATTTTCGTATACCCGACACCAACACACGGGTCGGTTTTATTTCCCCGCACAGCCATAATTTCTGTGATCAATGCAACCGGGTACGCTTGACGCCGGAAGGCCGGTTATTGTTATGCCTGGGACAGGAACATTCGGTGGATTTACGCGACGTCGTGCGCTCTCATCCCGGAGATATATCCGTATTGAAACAAGCTATTATTGATTCCATGGCCATCAAACCAAAGGGACATGATTTCGATTTGACGACTCAACCGGTCATTCTGCGTCACATGAATATGACCGGTGGTTAGTCTCGCTCTGCCAATCCGTATTCATCGATAGCACCCTGCCACCGGAATCATAACGACAGTCAACACCATGAAATACCCGGAAAGCTATTCCAGCAAAGATATAACGGCTGTGATCCTGGCCGGTGGCCGCGGGCGTCGGCTGGAGGGAAAAGACAAGGGCTTGTTGCCGGTTCACGGCAAAGCAATGATCGAATATGCCATCGCCGCCATAAAACCCCAGGTGAGCCATATTCTGATTAGTGCCAATCGCAACGAACAAGCCTACGCGCGTTTCGGTTACCCGGTTATTAACGATACGATGGGTGACTATTATGGCCCTTTGGCCGGCGTGGTAAGCGCTCTTGAAAATACGAAAACGGAACTACTTGTGACGGTCCCCTGCGATTGTCCGCAGTTACCGAATGACCTGGTACCCCGATTATTTGCTGCCCTGCAAACGAACAGTACCAGGGCCAGTATTGCCCACGATGGTGAACGCCTGCAGCCGATGTTTGCGTTACTTTACAGGAATCTACTACCCGCCTTGAAGGCTTATATTGAAACCGGGGAACGCAAGGCTGACAACTGGTACCGGCAACAGAATGCGACCATTGCAGATTTCAGCGAGTTCCCCGAGGCTTTTATGAACATTAATACTGAACAAGATTTAATGCTATTTGGTAGTACTCTCAACACACTCAACACTCCCAACATCCCCAACAAAGCTCAATAGGGCTTTGAACACTCATCGTAGAATACACAATACCAACAAAACAACCTGTTAAAAATAGCTGGCATCGTCGCGTCTATAACAGAGGGATTTATAGAAAACCGGTCCGGTTTAGATGGGATTAAGCGCGGCTTCGTCGCTGGCAGCAGGCAAATATCGCATTAAGGTTTCCAGACCGGTTTGCAGTTGTTTCAATTCTTCCACGCTCATACGTGTCAGCGCATCACGCACCGCACCCTGGGCCGGCCGCGGCGCGCCGGATAGCAGTTGCCTACCCTTTTCCGTCAAATTCAACCGCACCACCCGCTGATCTCCACCATTGCGTTCACGGCGAATTAATTCCCTGCTTTCCAGTTTATCCAGCATGTTACTTGCGGTTGATTGATGAATGGAAAGGGCATTGGAAAGATCCGACACCCGCTGTCCCGGACGGGCGAACAACTCCCACATGGCCCACAGCTGTACGGCGCTTACGCCGCATTGCTTTTCTATCGACCGGGAATGAGCCTGAATGGTACGTACAACTACACGTATATCCTGTACGACCGACTGGGCAATATCTTCCTGATGACTACCATTTTGTGGTCGATCGTCGTTATCGGGGTAATCGGTCTGTTGCGTTTTTCTACCGGTCATCGATTCCACCAGTGTCGGCCAATGGCGCCGCTATTACACAATCCAGCCCAGCTCCTCGGCGCGTTGTTGCGCGTAGCGAGGCATGTCCGTGGCAATAAAATGCTTATGCAGGATTTGCACACTCATCAGGTGATTGATCACGGCGTCCAGTTGGACCTGCGTCGCCGCGCTGGTGTCGGGGTGCTCATGGGTTTCAAACAATTTGTTGACACCTTCCATGCTGAGCAAACCGGCCTGCTTGATGAGATCTTGCGATAAATATTCATCAGACAAGGCTTTCAATGCCTGCCATTTTTTGGGATCGGTGTGAGCAGGTGGCGCCATAAAGGCAAATTTTTCCCGCTCATATAACACCTTCGGTAAAAGGCCACGCATGGCTTCACGCAGTACATATTTTTCCGTGCGGCCACGGATGCGCATGGTTGGAGGGATTTTGCAAGCAAACTCCGCGAGATGGTGATCCAGAAACGCGGGGCGCGCTTCCATGGAGTTGGCCATATCAACGCGGTCACCACCCCAGGTCAGGATCTGGCCTTCCAGCATGGTCTTGATCCACACATATTGGGCTTTATCCAGTGGATGGCGCTCGGATAACATGTCGGCATCCAGGGTATCGGCGATTGCTTCACCGGGCTGATAATTTTGCAGCGATTGACGGATATCTTCGTTTAACAAGTCCGCGATATGCCGCGAACTGGACAGCCAGGGCTGCAGGCAACTGGGGGTAAAACCCACTTTGTTATCCAGTGCCTTATCCTGCCATTCGTCTTCGGCTAACATAGCGCCGGTAAATAATTTGTTACTTTCGGATAATAACTGTTCCCAACTGGCACGTTCAGCTTTTGACAGGGTATCCAGGCCGTGTAAAAACATATCCCGCCTAAACGCCGGATAACCCCCAAACAGTTCATCGGAACCCTCACCGGTCACTACCACGCGATAACCAGCCTGATTGACATGCCGGCTCATTAACAACTTGGCCACGCCTAGCGTATTATAAATGGACCGTTCAGTATGCCAGATGGTTTCTTCAAAGTTGTCGTACAGGTGATCCGCCTGCAGCATCATAATATCCTGATCAGCCTGTACAGATTCCGCCATTTCCCGGGCGATGGCCGTTTCATCGTAGTCCGCATCATCAAACCCGATAGTGAATGCCTTAACCGGCGATTGCTGGCTGGCAGCGGACAACCCGAGAATGGAGCAGGAATCAATACCGCCGGACAGATAGCAGGCCACCGGCACGTCTGCCTCTAGGCGATGTTGTACCGCTTCCAGTAACCGATCCCGCACGCCTTCAATATAGAACTCCTCGTTGCTGTCATCTTCGGCCTGGCGCTCGGCCATGACGGGAAAGTCCATATCCCAGTACTTTTCTTCACGGGTGGTGATTTTCCCGTGATGGCGCTCGACAATCAACATGTGGCCGGGCTTGATTTGATGAACATCGTCAAATGCTGTCGTGCCGGGAACAATGGTCTGCATTAACTGATGGTACAGGCCCTGCTCGTTAAAGCGGCGCGGCACGTCGGGATGAGCGAACAATACTTTGAGTTCGGAACCAAACACCAGGGTGTTGTTCACCGACGCCCAATACAACGGCTTGATACCAAAGCGGTCCCGCACCAGAATAAGACGATCGCGCTCCTTGTCAAACAGGGCAAATGCAAATTCACCCCGCAGGTGTTTGAGCATTTGTTCAAGGCCCAGCCGGGGGTACAAATGCAACACCAGCTCGGAATCACTTTTGGTGCTAAAGCGGGCACCTCGGCTGGTCAGGTCAGCACGGATACGTTTGTAGTCGTAAAACTCGCCGTTATGCGCCAACAGTAACTGGCCGTCAGATGACATAAACGGTTGTCGGGCGCGTTCTTCATTTAAATCAATAATGGAAAGCCGGGCGTGACTGAAACCCACTCCCCTACCGTCCATCTGCTTGACACCGAAACCATTGGGTCCCCGGTGATATTGTATCGCCGCCATATTGGCCAGCAATTGCGGGTCAATGGGTTTACTTGGGTCGGCGTGCATATAGCCTGCGATGCCACACATAAAATTAAAACTCCTTAAGGTGTTACATTACCAGTTATGCTGAACCAGGCATGTCAGCAATGCCATGCGAATAAATACGGCACTTCTGGCCTGGGCAAAATACCAGTTATGGGAAGTTTCATCCAGGTCGGTTGACAGTTCGTCACCGCGGGCCAGCGGGTGCAAAACAATCGCGTCTTTTTTAAATGGCGAACTCTTCGACAGCTTATATTCCTTGCCAATTTCTTCGTAAGTGTCACCAACCCAGGCGATGGAATTGATATAAACAACATCCAACGTGGGCAGTTCCTCTTCCAGGTTGCTGTTCACACGTACTTTCAAACCCGTGGTATCGAGGTATTCTTTCTGGGTTTTGTCGAAAACCTCATCGACATCCTTACAGATAATCACCACTTCGGAAAAACTTTTTGGAAACAGACTCAGCAGGTATAACAGCGATCTAACGGTTCTCATGTTGTTGGGCACACCAATAATGCCGATACGCGCCTTCAGGGAAGGATCAATATTTTCGTCCAGCAACTGCGGCCGCCATTTTGCAAGGGTATACACATCGGCAAGTGCCTGGGTTGGATGTTCATCGATACCGTTGCCCGCGTTAACAATGGGAATGCGCAGGTTCTTCAACATTTCATAGATGGAATCGTTATGTGATTCGCGCAAGACAACCAGGTCACCATAGTTGTTGAGCATTTCTGCGACATCGGACAGCGATTCGCCTTTTGCAATACCGGTGGTGGCCGGATCGGTAATGGACATAATATCCCCACCCAATCGGTGCCAGGCGCTTTCAAAGGACAAGCGGGTACGTGTACTGGGTTCGTAAAACGCACTGATCAATATTTTCCCCACCAGCGGCCGCCGGGTTTGTTGCGGCACTGCCTCGTGTTTCGCCGCCAACCGGCATAGCTGACAGATCTGCTCCCGGGTAAACTGGCGGGCTGACACAATGGAAAAATTCGCCAGGTCCAGCAGCGGCGTGGGATCTTCGGGTACGTTTTTCAACAATGACAACGGATGTTCTATACCTTCGGTGACATCTTTCTCCGGCATAGACTCCCGTAACAAGGGACTTAGAGGTTTTACCATTGCTCTCCCCTTTTCCAGTCACGGATAAGAAAAATGATTAATACAATGGGTGAGATAACGGTCATAACAAGCGCGATACTCACCAGCGCAGAAAAGAAACCTAATGATGCTGTCATCTTGGACCCTCGCCCGAAAGCTGGTGCCACTCGAATTGCTTAGGCCACAACAAAGTACTTATAATTATAATCAACATGGAGACTAAAGCACTAACTATTGCCGCTACGTAAAACCCGATTGCAAAAAAGGCAATCTGCCCAAATATGGTGCCCAGCACCATCGCTAAAGACGCACCTATCGGATTAGTCCGCTTCCAATATAAGCCAGCCAGGATAGGCCAGATCGTGCTGGCAACCCACGCACCAATATAGTACAACAATATTGCTAACGTAGTTACCCGCGGCAAACATACTAACCATGTCATCACACCCAGCAACAAGATGATCAATTTGGCCACCATGCGCAGCTTGTCGTGACTGGCATCCGGATTTATGTGGCCTTTATAGATATCCTGGGTGATTAAATCACTGGTGGCCGCCAACAAAGAGTCGAGACTGGAGGCCAGGGCGGAAAACACGACAATAAATACCAGAATCGCGCCGCCTACCCCAAGGATTCTGGCCGCGATCATGGGACCCACCATATCGGCGGCCGGGACGTTCAAGTTTAGTGCCGGCGTAGCAAGGGCGATAAACCCTGCCACTATGGGGATGGGCATCCACATCACTCCCGCAATTAAATAGGCCGGCATACCAACCCCCTCGCGGAACGCAAAAGCCCGGCTCCACCAGACATTGGAATGGAATATCTCGCCCACGCCAAATAACAGGTTATTAAACAAAAACATGATTGCTGCTGGCATTAATAAATTTAACAATTCGGGCCGCTCTTCCAGTACCGACTGGTGGATTTTATCAAACCCTACTTTATCGATTGCCAGATATGCCAGTAAAACAATACCAACCAATATAATAATAGTTTGAATAAAATCGGTGCCGATAACGGCGCGCAGCCCTCCCAATAAAGTATAGATCACACATATGGTAATAATGACCGTCATACCATAGGCGTAAGGAATCCCGGTTAGCGCATTAATTAAAACACCGCCAGCCATCCCCATGCTCACCAGCCAGCCGAACCCATAAACCAATGAAATGACTAGAAAAATGCGCCATGCCGCTTTTCCATACCGTTTGCGTACAAAATCGCCGCTGGTATATGACCCTGGCATTAAAGCGCGAATCCGTTTTGCCAGGGGGGCGAATAACATAAGACCTACAGAACCCAGCGAATAACCCGCCATACCCCAGATCCCCAGTTGCAACGTTACTTGCGGCGCCGTCATTGTGGTATTGCTGGTCACCCAGGTGGCCATCGCCGTGGCGGTGGCCAGGGATATACCGACATTGCGGCCGGCCAGCATAAATTCATCCAGGTGCGTGGCCCTGCGGCCCCAATACCAGCCCAATACAATCCAGATGAGACTGAAGATGGCCAGAATCAGCCAACCGGTGCTACTTTCAAGAATCGCGGAATTGACATTATTCATTTTGTTCCCGCCTTTCGGATTTCGCTATTGAGGTTATTCATTTTTTCCCGCTTTACGGATTTCGTTGATGACTTCTGCCGCGGTCATGACCCGCGCGTAGCGATCCCTTATAGTACTCAAGGTGGCGTTGTGCAATTCCGGGGTCACCGTCGCACACGCATCGTTAATTAAAGTGGTATTAAAGCCACGGTCACAGGCATCGCGAACCGTGGTGGAAACACACTCGTTGGTATAAACACCACAGATATAAAGACTATCGATACCCATGTTTCGTAGAATGTATTCCGTATTGGAAGCGTTAAACACACCGCTGGCGGTTTTGTTGATAATAATTTCGTCCCCTTTGGGCGCGACTTCCGGCAAAAATTCCGCGTCCTTGGACCCCGGCGGGGCGTGCAGCCCCAGGCGCTTGTGACCAATGCTTCGGTCACGACCGTCCTGTGTCATAGACTGGATACGGGTATGAATAATTTCGAGTTTCATGTCGCGAAACGTATCCTGAAGTCGGCGTACATTGGGAAGCACAATATGGTCCAGACGCTTGAAATAATATTCCTGGGCCTCGGGGGGAACACCGGAATTTTCCACGTCTTTGAAAACACCATGACCGGGCGCCGCGTCCAGAAACTGGATATCAATCACCATCAATGCGACCTTATGTAGCTTTAACGCCTTCTTGACCTGCGGGCTTTCAACAATGCCTTCACGGTAGGTATCCCGCAAGGGGTCAATATGAAGATAATCCTCATTGAGGCCTTTCAGCTCGGTCTTTTTAATGTCCTCATCTTCAGTCATTAACTTCACCCGCTATCTTAGCCAATGTATTGAGTAATACATTGGCGCCTTTCTCAATATCTTCCATGTCCGTCCACTCCGCCGCGGAATGACTTCTGCCTTCCTTGCTGGGCACAAATACCATGGCCGCGCGGGTAATGGACGCCATCATCTGGGTATCATGAGCCGCACCACTGGCCATTTGTAACGCGGGTATTTTCAGTTCTTCGGTAACATTTTTTAATTCAGTAATTAATCCTGTATCACACTTGACCGGAGCTATTTCACTTAACACGTTAAATTCAAACATTGTGTCGCGGCGGCGTGCGATAGCGGACAAGGCCCGGCGAAACGCGCCTTTCAAATCATCCAGCACCCGCTGTTCGGTATCGCGTACTTCCAGCGTGAAATCCACCTTGCCCGGCACCACGTTGGCCGCGCCGGGACTGAGCTCCACCCGACCGATGGTGGCAACACTGCGTTCGCTACCGTTTTCATCAAGGATACGCTGGATCTGCGTGGCGAACTCGGCCAGCGCCTGCAATGCGTCATTGCGCATATGCATTGGCGTAGTGCCGGCGTGGTTGGGCGTCCCGCTCAGGGTGACATCCCATTTAAACAAACCGGCAATCGCATCAACGACCCCCACACTGAATCCCATTTGATCCAGTATCGGTCCCTGTTCGATATGTAATTCAAGAAAAGTATGGATGGATTCAGGGTTGCGACGGGCGTACAGCGCCTGCATGGCATCGTAGCCCTGGCGTTCCATCGCCTCAATAACGGAAATGCCTTTAAGATCGATGGCATTGTGAATCGTTTCCGGCGTCAGTTTACCGGCAATGGCCTGTGAACCCAGCATACCGCCGAAGCGGCCTTCTTCGTCACTGAAGGCCACCACTTCCAATGGGTAACGCAACGCAATACCTTCTTCCTTAAACCGCCGCAGGCATTCCATTCCCACCATTACGCCAAGCGCCCCATCAAGATGCCCGGCGCCCGGTACGGTATCAAGATGGGAGCCGGTCATCACCGAAGGACGCTTACCGTCCCAACCCAGCCGTCCGTAAATGTTACCGGCACCGTCTTCATAGACTTCCAATCCGGCATCGGTGAGGCGTTGTTTAAACCACTGGCGTCCAGCAATATCACCATCGCTGAAAGCCATGCGATAGATACCACCGTCAGTGTCCCGCCCGATGGCGGCTAACGTTTCGATATCGTCTTTAAGACGTTGTACGTTTACTTCCAAGGCCATAGGTTCTCGCTACTAGCAGGGTTGAACTTCATTCTTTGGTAGAGGTTGTCCGGTTACCGTGAATAATGGCTATCAGGGTACTGAGAAAGACAATGGCGCCGATGGTAAAAAACATAAACGCACGTGACAAGGGATGGTGTTTAACCTGAACGCGGATCACGTCACTCCAGCTTTTTTGCCCGTCGCCATTATCGACAGCTACCCGGTAAAAATAATCACCGTCCGCGCGGCCGCTCACCACGCGTGCGGTATCGGGACCCTCGTATAACACTTTCGGTTGGTTAAAAGAAGGATGCTGCGATTCCTGCAGAATAAAGTCCGCTGTCTGACTGTCGTCCTGTTGACCGTTATTCCATTGCAGGCGGTAATATCCTGCCGTGGCAATTTCGGTGTCCGACTCCAGCTGTGGATCACAATAAGCGCTCAATGGCGCACACAAAACCAGCAACGCGGCCAGTAATAACAACCGCCTCATCTGTAGATTCACAAACTGTGGTTTCACGAACTGTGGTTTCACAAAAAATTAGTACACAAACTGGTTTTTAACGTTATAAAAATTAAGGGCTTATAGAGGGATCTTGATAATTACATGATGCCGTTGAAAACGACATTATCGAAGCTGCCGCTTTTGTTATTGAACACATATTGGTCAAACAATGCTGGTAATTAGTTTTGTACAATAGTATTTCTTAGCATAACAAAACATCAGAATTGTTCAACATCGATCGCCGTTAAATGGCGAAAATTGCATTGTTAATCACCATATTACGCGCCATGGTGTTATTTATCGGTGGTCCGGCCAAAGATTTTGCGCTTAACATACGCATAAACCGTTTAGTGCGTACTATATACTAATTAAACTATTGCCAAGATAGGTATTTAAATGTTCATTAGAATGCCTGACATCGGTTCACGATAGCAATCGCACAGTTGAATATTATTTGACGCGGTTTATTTGGTAACGACGCCTTTGCTTCGCTGCATGCCAATACATGATGATGGCGGATAATAACAAGGCGGAAAAAATCAAACTCGCCGCTACTAGCACATTGTTCAGCCAATCGGGCACCAACAACAATATGAACCCCAACAAAAGCATCATCACGCCTGATAGCAACTTCAACTGCCGGCCCTGTTCCACTTGCAGTTTTCTGGTTCCAAAGGTCAGGGCAACACCCATGACGATGACCAGCAACGGGATAACATACACAACGTTGTAAAACACCAGGTACATATAATAAGTTGATGTTGGAAGGGACTCCATGGTGAGGATACGGGTATAGACCATGGGAAATCCCGCGGTACATAAAAATTCATACGTGTTGGCAAACAGCGCGAGCGCGATGGTCGCGGTGAGCATCGCCGGCAAATTGTCGGCGTTGGCCAGTTGGCGCGCGCGCTGAAACAATCCCGGCCTGGCGCTTTGGGGAATCGATAGCGAAACACCCCGCCCCCACCAGAAATAGTCCTTGATATTAATCGCCGCCAGGACAACGGCCACCAAGCCGGCCACCATGGTGATTGCACGGATATGACCAATCGCCATAAATATATTCAACCACGCCGCCATAAATAGAAAGTACATCAAGCCCGAGCACAGCACAAACAAACCGCCCACCAGGAACATTCGACGGCGGTTGCGGGCATGAACCAGCAGACTCAACAGAAACAGCAATACAAAAAAGGCGCAGGGATTAAAGGCATCGGCACCGGCCAATAAGACCGTGTATACAGGCAACGAATAATTCTTTAATGACAGCTCACCCAGCAATGGAACATACAATACAGGATTGTCATAGACTGACTTAGGCACGGGCTTTGAGCCCTGATGGCCCGCCTTTATCCACTTATAACAACGTTGCAACTCCTGGATCAGGTACTGCCCCATATTGTCGGGGCTGTCGTAGCCGACAACCATGTTGCCACACCACATAAACGCGGGTACCGATCGCGCCTCCTTGCCCAGGGCCGCCGCCATCGCAATATATTCTTCCACGTTTTCCGGGTGTTCAGTCAATTCCCGTGACTGGATCTTCAGCCACGGGAACTGTTGTTCCAGGCCATTCACAAACGGCAATGCTTCCCGGCAATGGGGGCATTGCTTTGACCAGTAGAAATACAGATAAATACCGGGTTGATTGTTTTCGCTTGTAAACCGCCACGGCTGTGGAGCAGCGTTATTGCCGGCGGCCTTTGCAACAGATACGCTCACCAGCCCGAAGCCGGCAAACAGCATTACAACAATCCCTATGGCACAGCTTCTTGTCATTGCCTAATTGTAGCAACGAATCAGTTCCTGGAGTGATACACAACCTGGAAATGTATACCGTCGTCCTGAATGTTGGAGTCACTGGGCTCCGGAACGTCATCCAGCGCCGCTCCCCAGTAAAGCTCCATGTGCAGATTTTCTGATGAATCATAAAGCAGCCCGATACCGACGCTCGAAATCGATGCTTTTTCCGTGCCCGTTAACTCCTCGTTCTCATCCCAGGAAGAGCCGTAATCTGCAAACGGTACCAAATTTAATTGTTGGCTATTGGTTGGGGCCAACAACGGAATGCGCCATTCCAGGGTAACCGTTGCGCCACTGTCCCTGACATACTGATTCTCGCGGTATCCGCGCACTGTATACCGGCCGCCTACGGCATATTTTTCAAGGGACAACAACGGATCGTTCGCCAGTTGAAAACCTGTCCGAAACAACACCTGAGATCTCCACAAACCAAGCAGATGTGCAAATTGGAATTGCCCCCTCACCAGGCTAAACTCCCCGTCGGGAAGATCGCCCTGGTTGTCCGTCGCATCCAGGGCATTAACCCCAAAGCGTAGCGAACCCTGCAGAGAATAAACCTGGTCCGGATAGCGCCTCACCCAGCCCAGGGTTAAATCAACCACGCTGACATCGCTCTTCCCGTCGATCTCACCAAGTGAAAAGGAAAAAGGCACTCCCGACAACGTACTTTCACTATGCTTCACTTCAAAACCGACAGAACCGGTCAAAGTTTCATTCAGACGGTTTATAAACGGATGTTCTATTGCAAAACCAAACTTGGTGGAATGACTCTCGATATCAATAGCATCAAAAGGCTCTTCCACTACAATATAATCGCGATAATCACCAAATACATTGAACGATGAGCCTTTGCCGCTGAAAGGAATGCTGTACAGGAGTCCCAACCCACTCAGACCTTCGGTCAAATCTACTTCTGCGTCTATGGTATCGCCAACCCCGAACACATTGCCGTGACCTGCATTTATCGTTAATCGCTCCGCACCCGCGCTGGGGGATAAATAGTTGTCCGCACCAATTGAATAATAAAACGCATCGTCTTCTTTGACCGCCACTTTCAATTGGCTTTGTCCCAACTTGTCTCCAGGCAATAAGCGCGCATTAATTTGCGCAATCAAGGGATTTTGATTCAGCATTTTCAGCGCTTCAGACAGGTCATTTACGTTAAGTGGCCCGGACACTACGGCACGTATCCGGCTTTTCACATAACTCGCATCCAGGCGCTGCAAACCTTGCAATTCAATACTGCTAAGCTCCCCTTCAATCGCCTGAAAAGTGACAATACCATTTTCAATTTTCTGATCAGGAATAATAACACCAGAGTTGACGTATCCTTTTTGCAGATAATACTGCGACAATTTATGGCGAAGCCCGTTTAGCGCCTCAAAAGACTGGGACTTATGCTCGTACGGTTCGATTATCGCCGCCAGTTCTTTCGGAGGAATGACTGTATTACCCTGCAAATTGATGGTATTCACATTCACCGTTGGCATGACAGACAGTTGATTTGACGCGCCACTTGGGGGTGATACGTCGGGCAGTACTTTTCGGCCCGCATCGGGTCCTTGCGGTGCCACGTCCAGTCTTGGCTCGGGCTTATCTGACTCGGTTGGCCGCTTCTTTTTTAAGCCACGCTGCGGGCTGGCATCCGGGACCGACTCCAGAACCGGATCCCGGTCAGTATCTTCATCGGCAGCCAGCGTTGCACCAGAGACTAGCGCCAAACCATTTACCATTAAGAACAGAAAAAAATGCAGTTTATAAATGTGTTTCAACGTCATAATCCTATTTCTTATTGTTATGTTGTTAGATACAACCCAGATCAACGGATGGCGAACCCGCCAGAATGTAACTGCCAGTCAGGCCGTTTTGGTAATCATCGGCGGCAAAAAACCGGTAATAGCTGAAGTCGGACAAAGAAGCCGCAGCACTCTTATACAACTCCACAGTAAAACTGCTCTTGCTCTTCAACACCTGAGCAGCGCAGCGATTACTGAGTAAACCGGCAACATCAAGAAAAGGTTCCGTAACCACAGGAATCACATTGACGTTCTGATTCAACGTTTCCACTAACACTTCACCGTCCACCCCGGTACGTGACGTTGCATCCAGGTTACTGCCCGGGCTGCGAAGAAATGCATCCGCCCTTACTGTAATATTTCCGCCGTTACCCGCATTTGCCCGCGCCACCAAATCACTGGAATTCAGCACAACATTGACAGGATCAATAAAAACGTTGCCCCCGTCATTGCCCTGACTCACGCCAAACGCTTCAGCGGTGATGTCACTGTTAAAAAGCGAAACCAGACTGAGTGCCTGCACATTTACCTCACCACCGGCAGACTGAGTTGCAGAGGTCACGATGCGGCTGTTACTCATTAACAGCTCATTACTCAGATTTAGATTAATATCGCCAGCATCCCCCAGGTTAATTGCTTCGGCCGAAATAACACCGCCTTCTTCGATTACAAGCCGATCCGCGTTCAACGCGATTTCGCCACCGTTGCCCGAGTGCGGGCCCGTGGGTGGCTGAAAATTCGGATCAGGATCTCCGGACACACTAAACAAACCTGTTTGCTTGTCCAGAGCACCGGTAATCGTGACACTGTTAGTGGCATTTATGGTGATTGCACCGGCCTGGCCGTCACGCTTGGTGCTGGCACTGATCTGGCCACCGTCAGAAATAGCCACGCCATTGGCGCTTATCGCAATAATACTGCCATCGCCATTATTAAACGTATCGGTGGAAATGGAACCATCACTGGCCACAATCAGATTATCAGTCAGGTTAATATTGATACCAGCCCCGGTATCATCAAAGGTACGTGCGTTTACCACTCCCTGGTTGGATACGGTCATGCTATCTGCGGTGATGTTAATACCCGCCCCCAATCCGATGGTGGAGGAATCCGTTGACACCTGGGCCCCATCGGTGATAGTAAGATCGCCTGTTGTAATATTGATATCAATATCAG
>JASFOJ010000072.1:0-22169 GCA_050116575.1 Gammaproteobacteria bacterium
TTGGCTATGCCTACACGGCTAAATGTTTCGACTGCCACGGCTCACACACCATTAAGCGTGTCGACAATCCGCAGTCCACGGTACACATAAATAACCGCCTGGAGACATGCCGCAAATGCCATAAAAATGCCACCGCCGGCTTTCTTACGTTCTATCCTCACGGCAATACCCATGACTACGATCGCTACCCCAGTATGTGGATTGCCTCAAAATTTATGATCGGACTGCTGGCGGGCGTATTTACCTTTTTCTGGACACATCTGGCACTTTGGTTTTACCGGGAATACAAGGACCGCAAGGAACGTAAAAACCGTGTTCACGTGGATACCGAAAAACTTCCTGAACAGTTCAAAGGCAAATATTTTCGCCGCTTTACCTGGCCGTGGCGGCTCATGCACCTGTTGCTGGCGCTCGGTGTGATGTTACTGGTTCTAACGGGTATGACGGTACTGTACGCCGACAGTTTTTGGGCACCAACAGTAATGCATTTACTCGGTGGGCCGGAAGTCGCGGGTACATTGCACAGAATCGGCGCGGTAACGTTCATTACGGTATTTGTCGCGCATCTGGGCGGTATTGGATATTGTATCGTACGTAACTGCAAAACCTGGAGCTGGTTTGGACCACGGTCACTGATGCCTAACTGGCAGGATTTCAAGGATGCATGGGGCATGTTCCGCTGGTTCTTTGGTAAAGGCGAGCGTCCCGTTTTCGATAAGTGGACATATTGGGAAAAATTTGACTACTGGGCGCCGTTTTGGGGTTTAACCATTGTCGGCGTAAGTGGTGTAATGATGTGGTTCCCCGAATTTACCGCGTCATTCATGCCCGGCTGGGTATTTAATGTGGCCACGATCGTACACGGTGAAGAAGCTTTTCTGGCCGCGGTATTCCTGTTTACCGTCCATTATTTCAACAGCCACTTCCGTCCGGATAAATTTCCGCAGGATATTTCCATGTTCACCGGCGCAGTACCTCTTGATGAATTCAGACGAGAACATAAACTGGAATACCAGCGCCTGCTGGATTCCGGCGAACTGGATAAATACCTGGTTGACTCACCGTCAAAACCGATGACCACCGGTTCCAAGATTCTCGGCGCCACGCTGATCATCATTGGATTAGGTTTACTGATGCTGGTAATTCTCGGGTTCTGGGGCAATGTGCTATTTGGGTGATATGATAGAAGGACAAAAGCAAAAGTTAGCCCTTAGACTACAGTGGCAATGACATAAGTGGCAGTAATATACTAACGACTAACAACATTTGTTTCGAGGCTGGTTATGAAATCATTATTCGCAACGATTATTGTGGCCATGGCGCTTTTTGGCTGCACTGAAAAACAACAACCGCAAAACCAGGTAGCGGATCCGGCTGCCGGTAAAAAAATCGCCGAAAACAGTTGTAAGGGCTGCCATGGCCTGGATGGCAAGGGCGCCACGGACGATATTCCGAATCTGGCCGCCCAGGTACAGGCATACCTGGTGGCGGCAATTGACGCCTACAAGGAAGGTAAACGGGAACACGCAGCCCTGAAAGACATGATGGGAAAATTGAGCGACGCACAGATCGTCAATGTTGCCGCCTACTACAGCGGTCTGCCCCCGGTAACAGGCCAGGAAAAACCGGCGCAGGACATCGCGGAAAAGGGCAAAGCAACAGCCTCTGCTTGCGCGAAATGCCACGGCGAAGGCGGCAACAGTACCACCGCCGGTATTCCCAACCTGGCGGGGCAACAACCGGGTTATTTCATATCGGCGGTTAAAGACTACCGCGAAGGCCGGCGCCAAATGTCCAGCGACGAAAAACATCAGATGATGTCGGCGCTTGAGCAGGTCGATGTTGAGGCAATGGCGTTATATTTTGCGTCGCAAAAGCCGGCGAAAAGAAAACAACCTTCCTTTGGGGACGTTAAAGCCGGCGAACCGTTAAGCGCCAATTGCGGTGGTTGCCATGGAGCCGGCGGTCTGAGCAGAGACTCTGATATTCCGGTATTGGCATCCCAGGACCCACAATATCTGGTGGAAGCCATCAAGGCATACAAGAAAAACACCCGCGAACAGGAAGACATGCACCAATTCCTGACCAATATCAGCGACGAAGGCATCGAGAATATTGCTGCTTATTACGCCGTGCAACCGGCACAACCGGCGGAAGCGGGAACCATATCCATGAAGGAACTGGCCGACAAGTGCGATCACTGCCATGGGCCGGGCAAGGAAAATCCCATGATGATCATTCCAAAAATACGTGGCCAGAACAAAGCGTACCTGGTCAAGGCGCTTAAGGCCTACCACGACAACAAACGCGGCAGCTCGCCCATGCACAAGATGAGCCTGCCATATAGCGAAGCGGTCATAGAAAGCATTGCCACTTGGTATGCAAGCCAGCCGCCACGCTAGCGCGCCAACCAGCCACACTGTCAGGGTCGTTCGCTGAGGAACCACGATTTCACATTGAGTGGAATTCGAGTGTCGCTGAGTAACCTAACCGTTACTTCAACGATGATGCCAGTTGATAGGCGTTGGCTACACAGTCGTTCAGGGCAACGCCCTTATAAGCGTTGCCCGTCAACACCAGGTTGGGATAATTTACCAACAAACGTTCAATAGTGGCTAGCCTGCCGGCGTGGCCAACGTTGTATTGTGGAATGGATTTATGGTGCCGAAAGGTTTTGACGAAGTCCGGTTCTGCCGTTATCCCCATAATATCGGCCAGTTCGGCGCGCACCATGGCAGCAAGCTTATCGGGATCTTCCGTGGCATAATCGGCGGCACGTGCGCCCCCTACCATGGTACGCAACAATACATACCCCTCCGGCGCCCGATTGGGGAAAATACTCACATCCCATAACGTGCCCAATATTCTCCGGTGTTCCCTGGACGGCACCAGAAAACCAAAACCGGCCAACTCATGGGGCACCTTTTCACGACGAAAGCCCAGGGCACAGATTGCCAGTGGCGGATATTGGATTTCATTCAGTATAGATACGATATCAGGGGCCAGTTCCTGCAGAATCGCCGCCTGGGCATAAGCCGGTGCCGCCAGAATAACACGTTCGGCCTCTTGTTCCGTACCATTCGCCAACTGTAGCCGATAATAGCCACTGTGCCTCATAAGGGAATGTACAGCGGTATTCAACACCAATCTCGGTCCAAGGGAGTTCGCAAGGGCGTTACTTAGCTCGGACATACCGTTGTAAAATGAAGTGAGTTTCCCGCCGGGCCCGGCTTGCGGGCGCTCCGTGTTCCCGGTTTTGCGCGCGCTGACCTGTAGCCGGACCAGACCAAGAATCAGGCTGCGATAGTCACGTTCAATTTCCTTGATGCGCGGAAAACAACTGTTAACGCTCATCGCTGCCGGATCACCGGCGAACACACCCGATGCCATGGGATCAATGAGTTTTTGGTACGCCTCGTTTCCTAATCGGCGAATCGCGAAATCCTTGAGTGTTTCCTCAGGTTTGTTGGTACGCGGCACCATAACTTCCAGCGCCATTCGCACTTTGCCCGGCCAACTAATTAAACCGGACGTTATGAAGGCTGGCGGTGAAGCCGGCAACTCCTGCAATTTATGATCGGAAAACACAAACCGGTGCCGCGACAGTTCGTAACTGCTCACCGGCGCCAGGCTCAGCGACCGTGCCAGTTCCAGGGTTTTGGGTTTACTGTCGAGAAAGGCGTTGACACCCCATTCACAAAGATAGCCATCCGTCCTGTCACTTAGGATCTTGCCACCGGGCCGTGCGGATGATTCCAGTATGGTAAGTTCAAGGTTTGGTTGACGTTGTAAAAGCGCATAAGCCGTCGTCAGCCCCGATATACCAGCTCCTACAATGATCGTTTTCATGATGATAAGTCGTTGTGATAGCCAACGAATATATGCCATTTACCTGCCCCCACCGCGAGCCATAACGGTACTCGCGGTTTTGTACCCGGGCAAGCGAAGTACCCATTGGCACCAGAAAAAAAGGGAGCCGACGAAGCCCCCTTTATTTCCAAATAATAATCCGCACCACAGCTATCATCTATCGTGAGACAGCGACAAAACCTTTGTCCCGTGGAACGATCATTCAACAATACATCACTTCGGCTTAATATGGCATTTGTTGCAGTTATCTTTTGCCGGCCACGCCTTGCCGCCTTCTTTATGACAGGTGAAACAAAATTTTCCATTTTGATGGTCGGCCAGGGTGATTTTAGCAGTACCTTTTTTCTGTGCAAATGGCTTGGGATGGCAGCCATCACACATAATACCTTTTGCAGGATGAGTATTGCCATCCAGCACAACCTTACCCATCGGGCTTTTGGTAAATTCAATTTTCTGTCCCGGTGGAATGGCATATCCCGGCAACGCCAAACCCATCAAAAACACCATAACTGCAGCTAACCCAATCGTTTTCATAACATCGCCTCCTTGTCTAAACGACGGCTACTATATTGCCAGTTTCCTCTTCTATGCATATTGACTTGACGCAACAAACCCGCGCTTCCCTTATACGCCCTGTACCATGCTGGATTTATCCTGCGATATACCACCCTAATAACCCAATGCAATTTACGGCATGGATAGCCAATGTCAGCTTGATGGCCACTGCCATTTGCTCAGGATGCGCTTGCCACTTCATCATTATCCGGCCCGCCAATAGCGCCAGAACAAACAATACCCCGCAAACTATCAAAGCCGGTGCCGGCAAATATCCCAGCACCGTACCCCAGACCAATGTCGCTAGCGCGACAGCATTCAATAGCACATAGAGCAGCGCCGACCAGCGGAATCCTAACCGGACGACAAGGGTATTTTTACCGGCCTTACTATCGGCCGTGTAGTCCGGCACTTCGTTAACCAATAGAATATTGGCTACCCAGATACTCACGGGAACAGATAGCAATAATGCTTCCCAGCTGAAAAAGCCCGTCTGCAGCCAGGCTGCGCCCACCACCGGTAATACCCCAAAACCGATCCCCACCGCCAACTCTCCAAGACCGCGGGAGGCAAGGGCCAAAGGCGGCGCCGAATAGGCTACCCCCAACAACAATCCGGTGAGCCCCAGTCCCAGTACGATAAGCCCCTTGTGAAGAATCAAAATCAAACCCAATATCGCGCTTATGGTCAGCAGCAAGTGCCCCCAGCGGCGCATTTGCGACTGGGACAGGACTTCATCCTGGATGAAGCGCGACCCCCCGGTAAATGGCGATATACGTTCGTCGTTAAAGCGATCGGTGCCATTGAGATCATCGTATACGTCGTTAAGCACATTAACGCCGGCATGGGCCAGCATCACCGAAAACAACGCCAGCACAAAGGCAGCGACATCGAACTGTGCCACGGAACTGACGCCAATGGCCGTCCCCAACAACACCGGCAATATCGATGCCGTCAAAAACATGGGCCGTACCGCCAGTAAATATTTTTTTACCAGCGGGGCATCGGGGTGGACGACCGGACTATCTGTTATGGGCACTTGCTGCCTCCTCCAACGCACTTAGTGATCTTTTGCGTGATTATCGGTTTCGCTGTGGCCTGACGAAGAAACATTGTTGGATAAATTCACCTCAATGACACGTTCCCTGAAACGGTCCAGCAACGAGCGCGATGAACTGTTGAACATACCTTGCAAAAAGCTGTGCTGGGGGGCCAGCGAATTGCTTGATTTTATATCCAGCAGCACCCTGGTTTTGTTTCCTTCCACGGGCACGAAGCTCCACCTGATGTGCAGATCCGGAAAAGGTTCGCCGGAGGATTCAATGTCGATCTGATACGGTGGGTCCAGTGTGGCGCGGGATTCAAACCGCCAGTTAAGGAACGCAAAGCCCACTTCCTGCTCGACGGTCATACCGTTGGCTTCCCTGCTTAAGGTTATAACCTCACGCCAGCCGGGTAAAAATTCGGGGTAGCGCTCAACATCGGCCACCACATCAAATACCTGTTGCGGTGGAAAAGCAAAAATTGCCGTGTCTTCGTATTCCATCATGCAAATTTATTCGCCGTAGCTATCAAACAGTCTGTCAATTATCATCGCCGTTGCCGCTTACCTGTAATGTATTGCAGCAGCCGTATATGCGTTCGCATTTTGCCTAATCCGACCAACAGGACAATGATCGCGGGCACCAGTAACATCACATGCGCAGGCTCAATTAAAAAATGAAAAAGACCATCCATAACACCTAACTCATGGCCACCATTAAAATGAGCATTACCCGGTGCGGTAATACCCAGTAACGGCGTCACGGCCAGCAGGTAATGCATTTTTGTCAGTCGCATCCCATAACCTCCTTGACCAGTATTCGGCGAAGTTTTCAATGTATGTTAAACGGCCTTGACCTGGATAAATTCTTCGCCATCCGGATCGGTGACGTGCACGGCGCACGCAATGCAAGGATCAAAGCTGTGTATGGTGCGCAGTATTTCGATGGGTTGTTTGGGGTTATGCAGGTTGTGCCCCACCAGCGATGCCTCGTAAGGTCCCGGCTGTCCCTGCGCGTCGCGCGGGCCGGCGTTCCATGTGCTGGGTACCACCGCCTGATAATTGGCAATCTTGCCGTCGCGGATAACCACCCAATGGGACAATGCCCCGCGTGGCGCTTCGGTATATCCTGCTCCCCTGGCTTCCTTTGGCCAGGTAGAAGGATCCCACATTTTTTCATTAAAAGTTCTCACATCACCGGCTTTAATATTCGCGACAAGCTGATCCATCCAGGTCTGCATATGGTCGGCAAATACCTTGGTCTCCAGAGTGCGGGCTGCTGTGCGTCCCAGGGTGGAAAACAACGCCTGCACCGGTACATCCAGTGTCTTCAGAGTCATATCCACTAATTCCTTCATTTGCGGATTACCGGAAGCGTACATGACAAGTGCCCTGGCTAATGGACCCACTTCCATTGGCTTGCCGCGCCAACGGGGTGATTTGAGCCAGGAGTAGGATTTATCGACATCGAGATGTTGATACGGCGGCTGGGGTCCATCGTAGTTCAACTCCGTTTCACCATCATAGGGATGCAGACCTTGCTCCTTGCCGCCACTGTAGTTGTACCAGGAATGAGAGACGTATTCCTGAACCTGCTCCGGGTCATCCAGGTCCAGTTCATGAATCGTCGACAGATCACGATCCAGAATAACTCCCCGTGGCACCAGCAGGTTTGATACATCGTCGGTAGCCCCCGAAGGAAAATCACCGTAGCACAGAAAATTACCCACGCCTTCACCCTGCGCGGCCCAGTCTTTATAAAACCCGGCGATGGCCAGTGTATCAGGCACGTAAACCTGATCCACAAACGCTTTCATTTTGTTAATAACATCCTGCATGATTTGCAGACCGGTTTGGTTGAGCGTGGTGGCGTCGGCTCCCCCTCGATACTTCGGACCGCGCCCCTCCCCCCCGCCGGGATGAATACTGATTGCAGTCGGCGCGCCACCCACTACAAAGTTGGGGTGGGGGTTCTTACCCCCGAGTACGGCATGCAACCGGGCCACGTCGCGCTGCCAGGCCAGAGCTTCCAGATAGTGGGCTACAGCCATTAAGTTGGCTTCCGGCGGTAACTTATAGGCAGGATGCCCCCAGTAACCATTGGCAAAAATACCCAATTGCCCGCTTTCCACGAAATCCTTGATGCGTTTTTGGATATCGTTAAAGTAACCCGGCGAAGATTTGGGATAAGAAGGGCTGACCTGTTGTGCCAGTTCCGACGTCGCCTTGGGATCCGCTTTAAGCGCTGACACAATATCCACCCAGTCCAGAGCGTGCAGATGATAGAAGTGCATCACGTGATCGTGCACGTATTGTGCGCCAATCATCAGGTTGCGGATCAGTTGAGCATTAGGTGGTATTTCGTAATTCAACGCATCTTCAACGGCACGCACCGAGGCTATTCCATGCACCAGTGTACAGACACCGCAAATGCGTTGAGCAAAAGCCCAGGCATCGCGGGGGTCGCGCCCGCGCAGGATGATCTCGATACCCCGCACCATGGTACCCGATGACCAGGCTTGCGTGATATTGCCGCCATCGGTTTGCGCCTCGATACGCAGATGGCCTTCGATGCGGGTAATGGGATCGACAACAACACGTTCACTCATGGTTAATCTCCTATCGCTTGCGGCTATTGCGGCTCGTCCAGGTACTGCGCTAACGTTTCGGTCAACCCAACCACCTCAATATTGTCCATGTGATAATGCTCCAACCCATCCTCGAGCATGTTTCGGCAATTGGAACAGGCAGTGACGATACGATCGACGTTAATTTCATCCAGTTGTTTTTTCTTGCGGCTGAACACATCAAGTCGCCGTTCGTCGGCACGCTCATTGGCGCTGACTCCGCCACCACCGCCGCAACACCAGTTGTATTCACCGTGTTCGTTCATTTCCACAAAGTCGCCAGCGAACTCATTGATAAGATTTCTAGGCTGCTGCATCAGGCCGGCACGGCGCGCGATTTGACAGGGGTCGTGGTAGGTCATACGGGTATTGTCCTTGCCCTTGACTTTTAACTTGCCCTGCTGGCGCAGCTCATCCAGGACTTCCAGGATATGCATCACCTTGAAAGGCAAAGGCCGCCCCACTAAATTTGCCCCTTCCCAGCGCAACGCCATATAGGCGTGACCGCATTCCGGTGTAATAACGGTTTTAATCTTGAGTTTTTCCGCGCCGCGAATAATGCGCTCCACCAGTTCGGCCGCCAGATCAGCGGCGCCGATTTGAATCCCGGTATTCGTGCCCTCAAAAGCCTCGGAACAAAACGTCCAGGTTACGCCCGCTTGTTTGAAGATACGCGCCACCGCCGGCACAATTTCATGAAACTGCACAATTTCCGCGGATGACAACAACATCATATAATCCGCACCTTCCTGGTCGACGGGTATCTCATAACCGAGTTCTTTTTCCGCATGGCTAACTTGCGTCTGTAGGGTTTTTAACGTCACCCCCATGGGTCCCCCCAGCTCAATGGCGCGCCACATGGCTTCCTTCAATCCCTGGGGTGCATGACCGGAGGCAACCATACCTTCGCGAAATTTGCGGATCATATAGGTGATATCATTCCCCACAGGACATACAAGCGAACAACGGCCACACATAGTACAGCTGTCGTAGACCAACTCTTCCCACTGCGCCAGTTCTTCATGAGTTACCGGCCTGGTGATCCCCACCGCTTTCATTAAACGTCCCCAAAAGGTAAATTCCTGCTGCCACACCTTGCGCATGGGAAACAATTTATAGATAGGCGTATATTTTGGATCCTGAGTTTCTGTGTAAAACATGCAGGCGTCGGCACACATACCACAATGCACGCAACTGGTAAAAAACGAGGCAACCGGACCATCGATTTGCTCCACCAAAGCGGAAATTGCATCATGGGCGGTGGTGCTCATGATTTTACTCCCCGGTAACCGGCAATAGCACCGTTGTACCAACGGGAAATAAACAGTGACACCATGTGACTGAGTTTGGTGAAGGGAATGACTACGAGCAATAGCTCGATGCTGATTAGATGCACGATATAGGCGGTTCTATACGACATTCCTACGGGGTGCATGGTAATGTAACCGGTCACCAACGGCGCAATGGTTAACAGCCAGGCAATGTAGTCCTGGTAGTCAGTCAACATGCGCACCACCGGATCCATAACGCGATGCAGCAATACCGCAATCAAGGCGGCAATGCTTAACAGCGCCATAATATCAATAATCATTGGCGGCAAAGCCGGCCAACTAAAACCGAGGATGCTTTTGAATAACATAATGTGTTGCTGCAGAAAAAACAGCGTAACCAGCAAGCCGATATGGAAGGTGTAACCGGCGATCATGGTAAAGTAACCCCGATAGGTGGTACCGGGATGAAACAGGGAGCGCCGTGCAATGGTCGCCAGACCGGAACTGAAATAATTTCCCTTGGGCTCGGCGAAATCTTTACCCATACCAATCATGACATTTTGCAGCGTTCGAAAAATCAATCCCAGCACGAATACAGCAACGGATATTTGCAGTCCCGGCCCCCGCAGCCAGTTAAGCAGCTCTGTTTCGCTCATGACGATTCCCTGTTCTTGAGGTCAGTGTCCTTAAGGTCATTAACGTTCATTTTTTGATGCTGCTGTTTGGCTTTTTTGCGTTTGTGATGATCGTAAGCGCCGAAGGCTATCCCCGCCGCCGCGCCTGCCGCAACCGCGGTTGCGGCAATGGTGGTGACATCCGCAGTGGGTTCCGGCAATGCACTGTAAAAACTGCCGGCGTCCCAAAAATCCGGTTCCGAACATCCAAGACAGGGGTGACCCGACTGGATGGGAAAACTGGTACCGTTATTCCATTTGGTGGTGGCGCAGGCGTTGTGCGTCGTTGGCCCCTTGCAGCCCAGTTCATACAGGCACCACCCGTTACGAGCGCCCTCATCGTCAAACGTCTTGGCAAACTTGCCCTGATCGTAAAAAGGCCGGCGATAGCAACGGTCATGAATACTGTCCCCGAAAAACGACAGCGGCCGATTGTGGTCATCCAGGTCGGGGATGGTACCGAAAGTCAGGTAGTGGGATAGTACACCGGTGATGACGACCGGAATGGGCGGACAACCGGATACGTTGATCACCGGTTTACGTCCCTTGACAATATCCAGCACGGATACCGCGCCGGTGGGATTAGGTTTGGCATGCGGGAGACCGCCGAATGCGGCGCAGGTGCCCACGGCAATAATCGCCGCCGCGCCGTCAATGGCATCTTCGAGCATTTGCAGGTTCGTGGTACCGGCAATGGTGGAATACACGCCGTTATCTTTGGTAGAAACGGAACCATCGACAACCAGCAGATACTTGCCATAAAACGCCTTCATGGCTTGTTCCCGCGCCTCTTCCGCAGCGGTACCTGCCGCCGCCTGCAAGGTGTGGTGGTAATCCAGTGAGATGGCATCCAGGATCAGGTTTTCCACCGTGGGACTGGCGGAACGGGTCAGTGATTCCGTACAACCGGTGCATTCCTGGAAAGACAACCAGATAACAGAAGGGCGTTTGGCTTTGCTCAAGGCCTCGGCGATGGCCGGCGCCATGCCCGGTGGCATCGCCATTAACGACGCCATGGCGGTACAAAACTTGAGAAATCCGCGGCGCGTTATTCCTTGCCGTTGCAGGGTTTCCAGCAAATATTCTTTTTCCGCCATGGTTCCCTCCTTGCCACATCCAATTGATCGAGGTTTTTGCAGCCGTTTGTTACAAAGACAATACACCTGAGCACGGCACGCTGCTTCATCGCCTGCCGGGCAGGCTCCTACACTCAAACAACCACCGAGGAACATTCCAGTGTAGGAGCCAGCCTGCTGGCGATAAGGCGTTACAGACGTTAGCCTCGCTTTCACCCCCCATTACCCAAGGCAACCGGATGATGGGCACGATTTACCTTTGACGGTTTGACTGCAAGCCCCAGCACGAAATAAACCTTCCCTCGCCTGCAAGCAGGCTCCTACACCACCTTTAACCTCAGCAAATTACTTATCACTTGAAGTTCCCGTTCTGGTTTTCTGCGGAAAATACATCCGCAGGACACTGGTGAATTCAAAGTTATAAATTTCACCTTCAGTTTCAATGAGCGATACATAACCCCTGCTATTGATATTCCTCCAAACGTCGTTGCAGCACTGCCACGCTATCCTGCAAGTCCTGCTGCTGAGTAACTAAAATTTCCGGCAGCGTAGTTACCTCAATAAACTCTCCAACAATTTCATCATGGACATTTTTATGCGTTATCCACCACACGCCGGGGATTTGTGTTTCATTAATGGCTGTCGGACCCAGGGCGTTTAGTGTTGCCTGTACCTCACCACTGCCCAATAAGTCCTTCAGTTGATCCCGCTCGCCGGGCAACATGGGCAGGCTTCGTATATCTATAACGTTCCGTTCGCTGCGTTCGATCAGCGCCTGCAGCATTTGCTGCAGTTCCTGCAACAGAGCCTTAACCTGGGCGGATAGCGCCATACGGAAGTCAGCCCTCTCACCCTGCTCAACGAAAACGGGAATATTTTTAATATGCGTATTCACGAATGCCACTCCTGGATAAGCCGGCTAGCTTGCTCGCAAACGGAAGGAATCACCGCCTGCACTTCATCAGTAGGCGTCTCACCCCAGTCAATGTAATGGGGTTGAATTCCTATCAATGCCCGATTACGGGGTAAACGGCCCGTTAGCCTGGCCATCCACATCAAATCCATCAGGCCCACTTCGTGGACACTGCGCCTGGTTTGCCCATTGAGATAGTCGTCCATGGCGGAGCCCACAAACATACGAACGGTACCGGGTTGGTCATTAAGCTGGGCAGCATCGATCACAATGAGGTTTTCAGATTCTTCGATGGGCCCTGCCAGCGAAAAACTCAGCGTTCCGCCATCGACAATGCTGGTGTCGGGTAAATTAGGATAATGGTCCGACAAATAACGAGTGGCATGCACCCCGGCGCCTTCGTCACTGAGCAGTGTGTTGCCTATGCCAAGTACCAGGGTACTCATCGAGATAGTCCTTGCACCTTTCGTGGTTTTTTTGATTATTGTTCCGTTGCCCTGGCGCTCTACTCCTGCACTTTCATTCAATGACCATTCAATGCCGTTAGGGCAACGATAAACAACGCTCCATCAAATGAATCCGCCTGGACCTATGAAACCAGTTTACGCGACATGTCATAAACCAAATTGACCAAGGTCATGTTATTTAGTCCTCCCCAATCCCGGGTGCGCGCACCAACCGGCAAAGCAATATAAACGCTACCGATAACTTATTGTCACCGAAGGCAAATTGTCAGTGGGCCGGCTACTTATAGCGATAGCGACCTATGGCGACAAAGAAATTCCCCAATACACATATGGAATCTAATTATCCAAAACTTGAGTATTTTACTTGAGTCTTTAACGAAGCGGGCTACAACCTTCGGCGTTGTACTTTTCTTATAGGTGTTAACAACTGTGTATCGTCAAGCTGCTGGCAAGCATCACCACCCCCGCGGGCATCAGCAATTACGTCTACGACCGCGCCAGCCTGCAAACCGGCGTCACTTATCCCAACGGCACCCGCGCAGTGACCGAATACGGCAACGCCCGGCGCGTGCGCGTGAACACAAACCGCCAGGGCACGGCGCTGATTTCCCGCTTTGCCTACGACTACGACCCCAACGGCAACCGCACGCAACAGACCGAAACCAACGGCGGCGCCGATGAGGAGACCACCTATACCTATGACGACAACGACCGACTGCAAAGCATCGAGCATCCCGATACCACCATCACCTACAGCTACGACGCTACAACCGGGAAAACGAAGTGGTTATTGAAAAAGCCACCACCAGCACCGTCGCCGATAAGCTGTAGGTTGATGTAATGGTCTCCTCCCTCTGATCACCGGCGTCAAAATGCGCCATGATGGTGGTTGACTCTACCATCAAAAAGAAGGAGAAGACCACATGCAGATTACAACAGTCGGACTTGATTTGGCAAAAAACGTTTTCCATCTGGTTGGCCTTAATGGTGCGGGGAAAATGGTGCTTAGAAAGAAATTAACACGTGCTAAGTTATTGATGTTTTTCAACCAACAACCGGCATGTACTGTTGCCCTGGAAGCTTGCAGCAGCGCCCACCACTGGGGACGGGAATTGGAAAGGCTAGGGCACCGGGTCAGATTGATTCCACCGCGCTATATCAAACCGTATGTCCAAGGTCACAAGAACGACTACAACGATGCCCTGGCAATCGCCGAAGCGCTATCCCGGCCCAAACTGCGCTTTGTGAGTATCAAGCGGGTTGAACAGCAGGATGAGCAGGCATTGTATCGACTCAAAGCCGGCGTTACCCGTCAGCGCACCCAGGTCTGCAATCAACTGCGTGGCCTGTTGGCTGAATACGGCATCGTGATTTGTGCAGGCGTTAGCCGCTTGCGCAAAGCGATTCCGCAGATATTGGAAGATGACGAAAATGGCTTAACCGACTGCTTTCGCCATCTACTGAACCAGGGCTATCAACAGTTACTGGAATTAGATCAACACATCAAGCACTATGATCGCCAGCTACAGCGATTGGTGAAAGCTAACGAAGCGGCCCAACGTTTGATGACGATACCGGGTTATGGACCGGTGGTGAGTAGCGTCTTTTCTCAGCGCCATTGGCGACGGCAAGGCTTTTCGTCGAGGCCGTGATGTATCAGCGTACCTTGGATTAGTACCCCGCCAGCACAGCAGCGGGGATAAACCGGTGCTGCTGGGTATCAGCAAACGCGGAAACAGTTATTTAAGAGGCATTTTAATCCATGGCGCCCGCGCTGTAGTGAAAGCAGCGGTGCATAAAGACGACGCGCTCAGCTGCTGGATCAATGAACTGATTCGACGCCGAGGCAAAAACAAAGCCACCGTTGCATTGGTCAACAAGCTGGCGCGTATTGGCTGGGCCGTGTTGAACAGCGGAGGCACTTACCAGGTGAAGCTGGTAAACGCTTAATAGATTTAGAAAGGTTTAACGAACAGGAGACTTTCCAACCGATTGCGAAGGCGACCGTGCCAAGTGATGACATAACAGGTAAGACCAGCGTATCGAAAACCTGACCACCGCAAGGGTTTAAAAAGACCGATAGGTTGATAAGGACGATACGCGCGAACTACATCAAGGCCAGAGGTACCTAAATCCTCATTAAACAGGCCGGATATATGGCAGCAAACCTGTCCCTGTTATGACTGGCAACTCAGCCTTGCAAAACGGGAGGAGACCATATATGGGGTGAGGGACGACCCCCAACAATAGATCCAACAACACACCATTAAACAAAATAAAACAAAAGAAAAATGAGACAAACACGCAATACCACCCATCAAACACAGAAGGAATCAATAGAATTGTTGGGGTTCGCTGAAGCTCACCCCAACCTACGGGTTACGCTGAGTTGAACCTAGATGGCATTTGGTTCCCGCACGGGAGCATGGGAACTACGATGTGCAGCTTCCCCCCTGTTGGATTGGAAGCGTCTTGTTGAACATCCAGCTAAATATTGATGCTTTCGAATACACATCTACCTGTGCTTCACATGAACGCGGACAATATCTTCCTGTTCGAGTTCTTCCAGTTGTGTGGTAAGGGTCCGCAGTTGCTGGGTGAGTTCGGGAATGACAATATTTTCCAGAGCCCGCGCCCTGCGTTCGGTGCGCCGGTATTCCGCTAACAGTCGATGGAGGTTGCCGGAAACACCGGCAATAACGCCGGCCAGTTGCACCATGTCGCGGAATACGTGCCGGCATTGTTCGGCTTCCGGCGACGGATGGCAAATGTGTTGCGGCTCGTGGTAGTCCGGCAGCTCTAATATGGTAGTCGCCAGTTTAACACCCATAAACATCGATTGGTTGATCTGCATGTCGGCATCTTCCAGGTAATGGCCCGGATAAACCTGGGTGCCGTGAAATCCGTGGCGACTTATGGTCGTTACCAGGGCGCGCTCGGCCTGTTGGCGGAGCGTTTCATAGTCCTGCAACAGTTGTTCGTAACGGCGCAGTTGCCGTAACAGTTCCGCGGCCAGCAGTAAGCGCTTTTCATCGAGAAAGTCGTACGCCTCCAGCACCACGTCCTGTTCTTCACGCAGGTGCAGGATCACCGAGCGCGTGGGTGCCAGATCACCGGCCGCCATAGTCCCTTTCCTTGTCTCTCAGATGGCGGCGAATTTGCAGGTCACTGAGGCGCGTCAATTCGGATAAAGGAATGTGTTGCAATAGGTTCCATCCCAGCTCCATGCTTTGCTCCAGAGTACGTTCCACAGATTGGTGGACCAGTTCTTTTTCAAAACGCTCGCCAAATTCAAGAAACAGCTTGTCGATATCGGATAACCCCTCGGTACCCATGACACTGGCCAGCACCCTGACGTGCACGGCGCGGCCATAAGCCGCGTATAACTGGTTGGCCAATGCGGGGTGGTCTTCGTGGGTATAACCTTCACCGATGCCGTCTTTCATCAGCCGCGAAAGGCTGGGCAATACCCGTATCGGCGGATAAATATCGCGCCGCTCCAGTTCGCGGTCCAATACGATTTGGCCCTCGGTGATATAACCGGTCAGATCCGGAATGGGATGGGTAATATCATCGGCTGGCATGGTCAGGATGGGCAGCTGTGTCAGGGTGCCCTTCTTGCCGCGGATACAACCGGCGCGCTCGTAAAGAGACGCCAGGTCCGAATACATATAGCCGGGATAACCCTTGCGGCTGGGCACTTCGCCGTGACTGGCGGATACTTCCCGCAAGGCTTCACAATAATTGGTCATGTCGGTCATGATAACCAGCACGTGTCGGTCTTCGTGATAAGCCAGGTATTCGGCCGCCGTTAACCCATAGCGCGGCGCAAGCAATCGCTGGGTACTGGAATCCGATGCCAGGTTTAAAAACGTCACGGTATGTTCCAGGGCGCCGCTGTTTTCCATGGCACGCCGGAAATGGTCGGCGATTTCGTAGGACACGCCGATCGCAACAAAGACCACGGCAAAACTGCCGGCGGCCTCGCCGCGCAACCGCGCCTGCCTCGCTATATCCGTTGCAATACGATCATGGGGCAGGCCGCCACTGGAAAAGATCGGCAGTTTCTGGCCGCGCACCAGGCTGTTCATTAAGTCAATGGTGGAGATACCGGTTTCAATAAAGTCCCGCGGATAATCGCGTGCCGCGGGATTAATGGCGAGACCGTCAATGCGTAGCCGTTGTCGCGCCGATACCGGAGGCCCCTTATCCAACGGCCTGCCCACGCCGTCGAGTATGCGCCCTAATAAATCGGGACCGACGCTAAAATGCAACGGTTCTCCCAGAAAACGCACCGTGGTATTGCTTAATGCCAGACCACTGGCCGATTCCATGATTTCAACTATGATACTGTCTTCATCAAGCGTTGCGATACGCCCCAGGCGGCTGTGACCCTGGGCATCGACAATCTCCACCGCTTCATTGAGTCCCACATCCACATTGCGGCGCAAAAACAACAGTGGTCCTTCAATTCTGGTGGCGGTACCCCGGGTCTGTACGTTAATCAGCATTTTCCGGCTCCTTTTCTGCCAGCGCGGCAAATGCATTGGTCAACTCGGTGCGTAACGCGTCAAACCGCTCCAGTTCGTCTTCACCGATATCCTCGCTCATGCGGCGCAACTTGCGTAACAACGGTAGATTATTGATCTGCTCAATGGCCACGCCCTGCTCCAGGGCTTGCCGGGACGTATCAATAAACCGGGACAACAACTGCATCATGTCCGCATGCCGTGCCGGGGAACAAAAGCGGTCCGTTTCCGAAAACGCCGACTGGCGTAAATACGCGTCGTTGATCAGTTCCGCGCACAATAATATATGCTGCTGGCGCGGCGGCAGCGCGTCTTTACCCACGATGCGCGCCATACGTTCCAGCCGTGCCTGGTCTTCGAGCAACGTTAAAAACTGCCGGCGCTGTGCCAGCCATTGGGGATGATCGTGCTCTTTCCAGAATGCTTCCAGGTCATCCACGTCGCCGGAATAGGACTGCAGGGGATGAATGGCAGGAAAAAACCGCGCCTGCGCGCGGTTGGCGTCCAATGCCCAGAATACCTGGACATAACGTTTGGTGTGAGTGGTAACCGGTTCGGAAAAATCCGCCGACGGCGGACTAACGGCACCGATAATACTGAGCGACCCCACCTTGCCACATAACGCGCGCACGTGCGCGGCGCGCTCATAAAACTCCGCCAGCCTGCTACTGAGATAAGCCGGATGGCCTCCTTCACCTGGAATTTCACCCAACCGACCGGACACTTCCCGCAACGCTTCGGCCCAGCGGCTGGTGGAATCAGCCATTAGCGCCACCCGCAATCCCTGGTCGCGAAAATATTCCGCCACTGTAACGCCCGTATAAATACTGGCTTCCCGCGCCGCCACCGGCATGTTGGATGTGTTGGCAATAATAACGGAGCGTTCCATCAACGGCCGGCCGGTGCGCGGATCATCCAGTTCCGGCAACTCGTGTAAGATACCCGCCATTTCATTGCCGCGCTCGCCACAGCCCACATAAACTATAATGTCGGCGTCGCACCATTTGGCCAGGGTTTCCTGCAACACCGTTTTGCCGGTACCGAAACCACCGGGCGTGGCGGCACGGCCGCCACAGGCCAGGGGAAAGATACCATCCAGGATGCGCTGACCGGTGAGCAACGGCCCCGAGGTTGGCAGGCGCTCGATTACCGGCCGCGGCCGGCGTATGGGCCAGGGATGGCTCATTGCCACCGGGTGTTGTTCGCCATCGGCGGTTTGCACAACGCACACCGGCTGGTCATCATCGTAGTCGCCCTGGTCCACCACCTGCGTTACCTTGCCAGCGATGCCGGGCGGCACCAGTACAGACTGTGACTTTCCATGTTGATTGGCGACGGTTCCGATCTCGGCGCCCTCGGTAACCATATCGTTGGTTTTAACGGTGGATGTAAAGTGAAACCGCGTTGCCGGTGATGGCTTCATCCCCGGCATGACAAAATCTCCGGCATCAACCGTCAACGGGCGTAATAAACCATCAAAGATACCACCCAGTATGGCCGGCCCCAGTTTAATGGAAAGGGGCTGGCCGTCGCCGGTGAGCCGGGTTCCCGGCCGCAAGCCGCTGGTGTCTTCATAGACCTGTGCAACAATAATGTCATGCTCGATACGAATCACTTCCCCCAGCAACCGGTCCGGACCGACATAAACCGCTTCATTTATATGAAACGTATCCGTTGTCGTAGCCCGCAATACCGGACCACTAATCCAGGTAATATGGGCTTCACTCATGATTGTTGCTTTGTGTTACTGTCATTGCTGTTATCCAGTGGCGCGTTCCCGTTATTGCTGTCACCAGCCTCAGACTGCGGTTTACGGGGGCGCAACTGAGCCAGCATTTCCGATTCGATGCGCATCCGGTCGGCGGTCAACCCCTGCAGGGTTCCGTCGATCCATGCACCGCCGGCACCGATACGAATACCCGTCTCGATATCCGCAGCGCCGTAAAAACTAATGGTCCGGCCGAACTGGCGGTTTGCCAGTTCGCTTAGCCGATCGCGTTCGACATCGGGCCAGTCACCGGGACATTCCACTTGCCAGTGCTGGTCCGGCAATACCTTGGCGGCTGAGGAAAGCACCGTTTGTATCCATTGCTCCCGTTGCCGGGGATTTTGCCACCGTTGCTTTAATTTATCCGCTAACCGTTGCCACGCCTGATTTAAAAAGGCCATATCGGCATTATGTTGTTGTTGCATTTTAACGGTATGCTGCTTGGCGCGGGCGGCGGACAGTTTCTCGCGCATGTCCTGCCGTGTTAATTGAATATCATTGTGGATGCGGTCACGGGCGCTGCGGTAGGCGTCGCGGATAATTTTCCCCGATTGCCGGCGGGCATGGTCTAATATCGAATCGCATTGCTGCTGTTTATATTCCGCCACCAGTTCCAGCAACCGTTGCACCTGGGCATCGACAATGCTGGAGGGCATGGTTTGTTGATTCATTCCAATACTCCCAGTTGCGAGCGCAAATGCGTGGCCAGGTCCTGTACCGGTGTTTCCACCCTGATATCCGGCAAGACCACCAGCGGGGGTTCCATTTGGGTTACCGCCTGTTGCTGTTCTTCGGCATCCAGCATCGCGGCGTATTCAGCGGTAATCAGAATCAGTGACGCGTTGCGCCGCGCCCAGGATAACTCGGCGAGCAGGTCTTCCCGCGCCGGCGTGCGAATGCGCACCCCGGCCAGACGAAATCCCGCCGCCGTGACTTCATCGCCGATAAACACCGGAGCCGTCATTTGCTAGATCACCTCGTTTAATATCAGGATGGAAACAATCAGCCCGTAGATGGCAATCCCTTCTGCCAGACCGACAATGATCAAAACCCGGCCCAGTAATTCGGGTTTTTCCGTAAGCGCACCGATGGCCGCGCTGCCCACGGAAGCCACCGCAAAGCCGGCGCCCAGCGAAGAAAGTCCCGTCGCCAGGGCGGCTGCCCAAAAACCACCCTGTATAACGTCGGCAGGCAATGCAGTCTTGGCAGCAAGATCCTGAGCTATTGCGGGCGTTAACCACAGCAGGGTTGCGGCCACCACGGCGATAACAGATACCACGGCCAGCAGCCCATACAAGGTTTTCCCTTGTGCATTCATTAGGTTGGTCTCCTTGTTCTTTTTGAATGAATTGCTTTGCCGGCCCGGCCATTGCGCGTTGCCGGAACCGTCAACGGATGAAACATGCGTCCCGTGGCTTTCAGAAAACGAATAAAAAACTCAAATAAAACCAGGCGGGTCGTCTGGATAGAGACAACCAAACCCTCCAGAATCAGAATAACAATATTTCCGAACACATACAGCAGCGCGGAAAAAAACAGGTTATCCACGGTATGCGAAATAATAATTACGGCCAACGACAACCCGGCATGGGCCAGCGCAAATGCCCCGACACGAATAAACGAAATGGTATTGATCAGCAATTGCAGCACACTTTCCAACAACTGGCCGATGGCATGCCCCAGGGCCAGTGAGTAGCTTTCCCGTGTAAACAATACGTTACCGCCCAGGTACCAGAACACCCCGGCAAGCACGATAATACCAACAGCAGGCTGCAGCACGCTGCCGATCACCCCGAGATACATCACAATCACCGCCGCGTCGATAGCCAGCCATTGCTTGAATTCCCCTTTCCAGAACTGCTGTATGCCGTTGACCAACAACCCCAGCAACAACACCACAACACCGCCGCCCAAAGGCACCAACAGCACCGTTAATGGTTGATGGATGGGGTTTACCCACAACGGCGACAGGATATTTTCCGCGGCAAATACACTGCCAAACACCCAGCCGAACATCATGGATGCCAGCCCGCAACCTATGAGCAGTTTTAACAGGGGCCAGCGTCGGTACAACAACAGCCCCGCAACAAACAATACAAGCCCATGGCCCACATCACCAAACATGTAACCAAACAACAACGGCACCAGCAACGACAACAATATGGATGGATCAAGTTCATTGACCGCAGGCGTACCCAGTAAGCGGGCGAACAATTCAAACGGTCTTGACCACCAGGGATTGTGAAAAACCATGGGTGGGCTGACACCGGTCGGTGCCGGCGGATAATGCACCACGGCGCGTAGATTATTTTTTTGCAGAACGTCATTGATACGGTTTTCAGATACATCACTGGTCCAGCCGGTTATCCAGGCAAAGTTCTCTGAAACCGGCAAATCCGTCACATGGGTAATAAACCACTCCAGTTGCTGAATATCTCCCAGTATCTCATGAAGGTTGTGTTTTTGAGACAGCTCATCGAGCTGACCGTACTGCGCATCGATTTCGCTGCTGATTTGTGACCGGCGATTGTTAACCTGTTGGATTACTGTAGTTAACGTGCCGTGCAACCAGGTGGGTATCCATATCGTCCGCCCTTTTTGTACCACCATATCACGCTGCAGGACATCAACCACATCCTGTTTACCCACTACCAGTAAAAAAATATGTTGTTCCGTGGTGGCACGTACGGACAACACCGCCGGGGGCAGATGCTCGATTTTCGCCTTCACGGGCAACACAAACAGGCGGGCGCCCAGTGTCGGACCGGCTTGTGCCATACTGGTAAAGTCCAGCTCCTCGCCGGAAATACTATTTAAAAATTCCCCAACCAGATCCAGTTCCGCCTGTTCATTTAACAAGGCCTCCAGTTGATCGATCACCGGATCGGCGTCCTGTTGCCAGGCAGACAATTTTTCCAGCGCCGCGTCCAGCCGCGCTTCCGGCTTGCCCGGTTGTTCGGAAGCGCGCAGGGCCTGCTGCGGCCAGTAGTCCTGATAGCGGCGCATCAGTTTGTCATAGTTTGCAAACCGGTCGCGCAGGTTGGGCATACTGACGTGTTGCGTGGTTTCACTATACACTTCCAGTTCCACGTCCCCAGTTCCGGCCAACACCTCCACGGCTTTCACCAGATCTTCGGTGGCGATCAATACTTCAAACCAGCGGGCGGCAACGGGGCGTAACGTCATGCACCAGCCTCCTGATACCGGGGAAACAAATGTCGCCGCGCAATGGAACCCCGTAAGCGTTCAATATCCAGTGCCACCAACAGCAAATGAATAAAAACCGCCACCGGCTCAAATGCGTATTTACGGAACATCAGAGTCAGTTTCGCCACTAATCGCTGACGTTGCCGCCAGGTCACAGTTGGTGCCAGTTG
>JASFOJ010000073.1:0-22162 GCA_050116575.1 Gammaproteobacteria bacterium
CATCTAGTATATTATAAAACACAATGCACTACCTTCATTACGTGAAAACGCTTTGGCTACCGGCAGCCTTGTTGGCGCTAGGAATCATGGGCGTCATTGTGGCCACAACTGCTGACATTGACTGGCAACAGACGATAAACCTGGCCAGAGGTTGTACTCAAAATTGGTGGATGGCTCCAGCGTTGATGATATTACAAATCGTGCTCTATACCTTTACCTTGCCGGGCTCATTGATACTTTGGATTGTGGCGCCGCTTTATCCACCTGTCACCGGTACTATTATTTTAGTGACAGGCAGTACGCTCGGCGCATTGACGGCCTACCTGTTCGCGCAATGGAAAATCCTGGGTTCGGCTAAATGGATCCAGAAAAGTAAAATTTACAACCTGTTAAACAACCACGGCGATTTTCTTACGCTGTGCGCATTACGTACTATGCCTAACTTCCCGCATTCTGTCATTAACTATGGATCAGGCCTGTTGCGAATACCAATTGTGCCGTTTCTAGTATCAACGGTCATTGGATTGTCATTAAAGAGTTTTCTCTATTGTAAGGCGATTTACAGTGCCGTCTCGGCAACAAACCTGTCAGAAATCATCAGGTTAAATACACTGGGACCGCTCATTGTTGTGACGCTACTAGTGGTGGCGGCCGAATATCTACGCCTTCGCTGGTGGCGTTCACATCGCTAGTTGAATTGAGGTTGCCGGTATTCATTTAAACAATGCATATAAAGAGATAAGACAACCTACAAAGAAGATGCCATAAGTTCCAGATTATCGTAAAAAACATCACTGGTTATGTTTTTCAAAAAAAATTTAAAAATCACAAAAAAGCAAAGCAACTCGCCGAAAGATCTATTAATATAATGTATAGTAACATGGAGCAGTAATTGCAAATGGATATACGAAAAGCCACGCCTGATGATTGCCGATTTATCGCAGAACTTGCCTTAATTGCAGGAGAAGGTATTCCAGCTTATTTCTGGAAACAATCACGAAAAAATGGTGAAGATATTATTGACGTCGGCGCACGAAATGCAGCATCTGAATCTGAAAATTTTTCCTATCGAAATACCCGTCTCGCCATTATCGATGGCAATATTGCCGGAATGCTGCTGGCCTACCGGTTACCCAACGCGGAACATACTGAAACCCTGGAAGACTTTCCGGAATTCATCCGTCCTTTAATCGAGCTGGAACAATGCGTTCCAGACAGTTTTTACATCAACATGCTGTCCGCCTACCCTGAATTCAGGAATAGAGGTATTGGAACAGCGCTCATGTCCATAGTAGACAAACTTGCCATCGAAGCGGGATGCGACACAATTAGTGTTGAAGTTTTTGAACAAAATGAAGGAGCTTTAAGGCTTTACCAACGCCTGGGCTACAATATCGTTGAACATCGCGAGGTCATTCCACACCCTTGCCATCCGTATCAAGGAAAGATATTTTTAATGACAAAAGATGTCAATTCCGAAAACGAAGCTTAGCTAAAAAATCATAACTGAAAAATCAACAAACATCAGTCCGCGGTGCTCTATTGCATAGAACCCGGGTATAAGACGCAATTAAAAAACGCAGTTATCGAGACCAACTGCCCCGCATGACACCGTCTTTATCAACATATTGTTCTTCGGCGCTACCCTGATAAGCATCCTGTATCGCATGAATGATGGCACTCGTAATATGGAAATCAGTCAATTCCAATGTAACACCACCATCGTCCTGCTTTAGACTCATGATACGCTGCAACGGATGCCCGGATTTTTCTTTTGCCTCAATATTGTGGATAAGCCCCACAATTTCCTGCTGGTGATCGCTAAAGAATTCACCGGATATAGTTACTATGCCGGCGGGGGCGCGATCGTGTATCCGCTGGCAGGCAGGACACAAGTGTTTATACGCGTCGGGCCGGGCCGCCCCCCACTGCCAACGACCTTGTTCAAACACCGCACCGCAACCGGTGCAGGTACTGGGCTCGGGATACTTGCCACGGCTTTGATAGGGGTCTTCGTTACGTTCACCGTAGGCGCGTTCGTCTTTCGGGTGTTGACGCATATAATCGGATTGCTTGCGGCGTGCAGTCATAATTTATTCCTGTTATCGATAGTAAGTTTATACAAATAAAAAAGCTGTGGATGTTTATCAACATTGTGCAAAGCCAGATTACATCTCTCCCATGGGGGGATAATGCGGAGCGGCTTGCTCTTGTTCAGGGACATCGGCAATCATGGCTTCCGTGGTAATCATCAGCCCGGCGATAGAAGCGGCGTTTTGCAGCGCAACCCGAACCACCTTGGTGGGATCTAAAATACCCATTTCTATCATGTCATCAAACTGGTCCGTTTGTGCATTGTATCCATAGTTGCCACTTCCATCTTTGACGTTCGCCAACACCACTGACGGTTCCTTGCCGGCATTGATAACAATCTCCCTGAGCGGTTGTTCAATGGCGTGCAACACAATGCGGATACCAACATCCTGGTCGTGGTTTTCACCGTGCAGCGATTTTTGTTCCACTGCCTGGAGCGCCCGGATCAGCGCGACACCACCGCCCGGTACAACGCCTTCTTCCACCGCAGCACGTGTGGCATGTAACGCATCTTCCACGCGGTCTTTCTTTTCCTTCATGGCCACTTCCGTTGCGGCGCCGACTTTAATAACCGCGACGCCACCAGCCAGTTTGGCCACGCGTTCCTGTAGTTTTTCCTTGTCATAATCCGATGTTGCGTCATCGATTTCGTTGCGCAACTGGGTAACACGAGCCTTGATATCATTTTCATCACCGTGACCGCCGACAATGGTGGTATCCTCCTTGGTAAGGACCACCCGGTTGGCAACACAAAGATCCTGCAACGAAACCTTGTCCAGGGTCATTCCGGTTTCTTCTGAGACAACAACGCCCCCGGTAACGATCGCCAGATCCTGCAGCATGGCCTTGCGGCGGTCGCCGAAACCGGGCGCTTTCACCGCCGCGACTTTTAGTATGCCGCGGATGGCATTAACCACCAGGGTCGCCAGCGCTTCGCCTTCCACATCTTCGGCAACAATCAGTAACGGTTTATTGGTTTTGGCTACGCCTTCGAGTAACGGCAGCAAATCATGAATGCCCGATATCTTTTTGTCATACAGCAGGATATAAGGCTCTTCCAGTTCCACATCCATCGCTTCGGGCTTATTAATGAAATAAGGTGATAGATAACCGCGATCAAATTGCATGCCTTCCACCACATCCAGCTGGTTTTCCATGCCGGAACCTTCTTCTACCGTTATGACGCCTTCCTTGCCGACCTTGTCCATGGCGTCCGCGATAATTTGCCCGATCTCCGCTTCCAGGTTGGCCGATATGGTCCCTACCTGGGCAATAGACTTGCTGGTTTCGCAGGGAATGGACATATTTTTCAATTCATCGACCACCGCATCCGTGGCTTTATCGATGCCCCGCTTCAGATCCATGGGATTCATCCCCGCCGTGACCGCCTTAATGCCTTCGGTGAACATGTGCTGCGCCAATACCGTTGCCGTGGTAGTACCATCGCCCGCCAGTTCGGACGTATGCGCCGCCACTTCTTTCACCATCTGGGCACCCATGTTTTCAAACTCGTCCTCCAACTCAATATCCTTGGCCACTGAAACCCCGTCCTTGGTTATCGCCGGAGCGCCATAGGGTTTTTTCATCACCACGTTGCGCCCCTTGGGACCCAGCGTCGCCTTGACCGCCTGCGCCAGGATGCCGGCACCCCGGGCCATGCGGGCCCTGGCATCACTGCCAAATAGGATTTGTTTCGCTGTCATCGTACTCTCCCGTTGCCGGTAACCGCACCAGATACTGGGTGCGTGGTAGCTATGTTCCGGATTTATTTATGATATGACGATTTCCCGGATTGTCCTTGTCACAGGTCATGTTTCCATGGTTAATTTTTATCTATCCACCCAACCAATTTTAGCCGGACCAATACATCCATTGATCAATTTCAATGCGCCGCGGGTCATATTGAAATGTCATAGCAGTCTGAGGCTGCGATACGCGTGCCGGCTCATCAAAACACTTCATACAGCCAACATCACGCATGACTACAAAAACCGAAAAAGGAGGTAACGCTGTATGGCACTAGTGGATACTTACGGGCGGTCTATCGAATACGTTCGCCTTTCCGTGACCGATCGTTGCGATTTGCGTGGCGACTATTGCCTGCCGCCGGCCTTCAAGGATTTTGAAGTCCCCGAACACTGACTGACGTTTGAGGAAATAGAACGGATGATTGCCGCGTTCACGCGCCTTGGCACCCGTCGGGTGCGTATAACCGGCGGCGAACCGCTGGTGCGAAAAAACGTGCCGCAGTTGGCGGACCGCCTCGCTGCCCTGCCCGGCATCAAGGACTTGTCCATGAGCACCAACGCCACGCGCCTCAACCGGCTGGCCGGGCCGCTGCGTAAAGCAGGTATAAGCCGGCTTAACGTGAGCCTGGATTCCCTGGACCCGGAGCATTACCGGGCAATCACCGGCGGCGGTAAACTGGATAAAGTACTGCAGGGACTGGACGCGGCCAGACACGCCGGCTTTGAGCCCATTAAAATCAATATGGTGGTCATGACAAACCGCAATCTCGACGAATTGGAAGACATGGTTGCGTTTTGCTTGCAACAGGGTTTTACCCTGCACTTTATAGAACCCATGCCCATGGGCGGACCCGGCCAGGCCGCCAGCCGCGACCGGATCAGTTTGCAGGACGTGCGCCGGCAACTGGAACAACGTTATGAGTTGCTGCCGGCCGTTATGAACCATGGCGGACCGGCCCGTTACGTGCGCGTTGCCGGAACGTCATTGAACATCGGCTTTATCACGCCCATCTCCCAGCACTTTTGCGAAACCTGCAACCGGGTACGGCTCGCCGTGGACGGCACCCTGTATTTATGCCTTGGTCAAAATGATAGCGTCAACTTCCGATCAATGTTACGCGAAGGCATCAGCGACCGCGACCTGGAACAGGCAATCCGCGAGGTGATCGCCCTCAAACCCGAACGTCATTATTTTCGCGAACAACCGAAACACATAGTACGGTTTATGGCGCGAACCGGTGGCTAGTCCTTGGCGTGATGCGATGAGATGCAATTGTAGGTATTGGCTTGAATTTATCGCCTGCCTTTTAGTCCTGCTTTATCAATAACAAATCAATCCTCACATTAGTGATTAATTAGCAACGTTAGTAACTACTTCCGGCGGATGTTCCAGGGTCTGGTGCAACGTGCAATGGGAAGCGGCGCGCTGGGCGGCTTTAAGACGGGATTCGGGCAGTCCCGGCCAATGAATATCCATATCAATATGTTCAACACGAAATGGATCTTCCGAATAGTTCCACTTAACGCTCATGGAAAGATCATCCGTGGAGGCATCCACCTGTTCGCCATAGGCGGTTAGTATTGAATAAGTACATACAGCCAATGACGTGGCAAACATTTGCAAGGCGCTGTATTGCAATTGGGGATTAGCCGGCTCTATTTCAAATTTGGGATCACCGAACTGGCGGAATTCCAGGTTCTCTTCGTTATGCATTATGATCTTCATTACACCTCCCGATACCACCCGTCTGACTCAATCCACACCTTAAAACCAAGAAGGCAACGATTCGCGCTTACTTTTAGAAAGGCTATATCATTGCAACAACCGTGTTACGAATAATAGCAATCAGCGCCCCCGGGAAGATACCGGCCCACAGCAGGATTAACGTCAACACCGTCAACGTCAGCCCGCCGGTTATACCTGCGCTGTAATCCAATGCGGCCTTTTGTGCCGTAACTTGTGGCGCGGCATACATGGCGACAACGATGCGAAGATAATAAAACAGGCCGATGGCACTACCCACCACAACAGCAAACACCGGCAGCCACAGCGTATGCTCAACACCGGCGGCAATGACATAAAATTTTCCCACGAAACCCACGGTCAGCGGAATGCCCGCCAGCGACAACAGCATAATGGTAAATGCACCGGCCAGCCAGGGATGGTGCCAGAACAAGCCACGGTACTCGGTTATATCCCCGGTCTTAAACGTGGTAAAACCGGATTCCAGCAGCGTGACAATCCCAAAGGCGCCAAGGTTTGTCACCATATACGCCACTACGAAATAACCGGCCGCTTCGAGGGCCAATGTTTTAGTAGCCAACAACACCAGCAGCAGATAACCCAGATGGGCAATGGAGGAATATGCCAGCACGCGCTTGATATTGCTTTGCAACAACGCCAGCAAATTTCCAACCAGCATGGTAGCAATGGCCACTGCGCTAACTGAGGTTAGCACGGTCGCATATTGCAAGGCGTCGGTTTGAAAAAAATATCGCATCAACACCACAAACATCGCGCCTTTTGATACCGTTGCCACGTAGGCACTAACCGGTGGCGGTGCGCCCTGGTAGACATCGGGAGTCCACATATGAAACGGCACCAGTGACAATTTGAAACCCACGCCAGTCATCAATAACATCACGCCGGCCACGAAATACAACCCCGTTTGCAAATGGCCTGCTGCCAGTTGGCGCGCCAGCCCCTGGAATTCCATGGTGCCGGTTTGTGCGTAGATTAACGCCATGCCGAACAGCAAAAACGCCGAGGCCAGTGCTGTCAATACCAGGAATTTCACTCCCGCTTCGATAGCGTGGTTGTTGTGAATGGGATAGGCAATCATGGCCAGCAAGGGAATACTGAGCACCTCCAATCCCAGAAAAAACGTCGCGAAATGAGCGCTGCTTACCAGTATGAATGCGCCGAGAGTGGAAACCAGCAACAATATATAAAACTCTTCCCGGTACACGCCGCGGTCACCGGCGATAGCGTTGGCGGCACCGGCGTTGTTCCCGGGTTGGGATGATTGGCGGTTCTCGATGTCGGCACCGGGAACAGATACCCAATTGCGCTCGTTATTTTTGAAATAGCCATAGCTCAACAGGGTCACGGCGATCGCAGCCAGGCAAAACACCGCAATAAAAAACAGACTGTAGTAATCCACTTGCAGCAAAGGTGTTACCTGGCGTGGCAGCTGCTGCGTTCCCGCAATGCTAATACACACCAGCGTCGCCGCCAGACCCGCGATGGTCACGAACACAGTTAAACCATGATGTCGGTAAAAGCCGATAACCAGCATTATAACGATGGCCGCCACACTGATCACAATCAGGGGTAATAAGGCGATAATGTCCGCCGCGTTCATCATGGAACCTCCCTTGCCACGGCAAGCTCCGCGGGAGACGGCGGCGTACCGGCCGCCTGTTGCAGCGCGCCAAACGCCGGTTCTGCGGTTTTAAAAACCGGGTTAGGATTAAGTCCAAGCCAGACAGTAAGGACAATGATGCTCAGCAACACAGCTGTCTCACGCCAGGCGGCGTCGCTTATATTCTGGCCTCTACTATGCCGCCCACTTTGCCGTCCGCCGGCCGACTGGCTCGTATCATCTGTGACTACAACGCCTTGTCCGAAAAACGTTCTCTGCATCATATACAGGGCGTAAATGGCAGCACCAATTAATCCCAGCGCGGCGCAGATAGTCAACACATGATTAACCGGGAAAGCACCCAACAAGATGGTAACTTCGCCGACAAAGTTGGCCAGCCCCGGCAATCCCAGTGAGGCGATGGCAAAAAACAGCGCCAGCGCACCCAGCCGGGGAATATCATTCCACAGCCCGCCCATTTGGCGCATGTCGCGGGTGTGAATACGTTCCTGCAATTGCCCGACAATCATAAACAGCGCGCCGGTGCTCAGGCCATGGGCAATCATCTGAATCAACACGCCTTGCAGGGCCAATGTGTTCCAGGCAAAAATGCCGATGACAATAAACCCCATGTGGCTAACACTGGTGTAAGCCACCAGCCGTTTTAAATCCGTTTGCGCAAAGGCCAGCACCGCGCCATAAATAATCCCGATCACACCCAGCGTCATCGCCACCGGTGCAAATTGCGCGGCCGCCTCCGGAAACAGCGGCACCACAAAACGCAATAACCCATAAGCGCCGGTCTTTAACAATACGCCGGCCAAAATCACGCTGCCCGCCGTGGGTGCTTCGGTATGAGCATCGGGCAGCCAGGGATGAAACGGCACCACCGGCAACTTGACCGCAAAGGCAATGAAGAATCCCAACATCATCCAGTAAGCCGCCTGGGCTGGCAGTTCCGTATGCAACAGCGTGTTGTAATCAAAGCTGATAACGCCACTGCTCTGATAGTGGGCAAACACCAGCGCTAATATCGCTACCAGCATTAACAGTCCACTGGCCTGGGTAAAGATAAAAAACTTCAGCGCCGAATAGACCCGCCGTTCATGGCCCCAGATAGCGATGATAAAATACATGGGCACCAGCATGACTTCCCAGAACACGAAAAACAAAAACAGGTCCAGCGCCAGAAACACACCCAACACGCCAGCCAGGGTCCACAGGATATTGAAATGAAAAAACCCCGTGCGTTGCTGTATTTCTCGCCATGATGTGAGTACCGCGGCAATTCCCAGGAACACTGCCAGCAAACTCAACCACAGGCTCAGCCCGTCCATTGCTAACTGGTAATGAATACCAAAACGAGGAATCCAGTTATAGGTTTCCTGCGCCAACCAAACCGTTTCGCCGCCATGTTGGGAAAACACAAAACCTTGCCGCCATTGAAACAACAGGACAGCAAAGTCAACCACCAGCGCCAACAACGCAATCCAACGCGGCGCGTCGCGGTGCCAGTGTCCGGCAACCCAGGCCACGACGCCACCCACCAACAACACCAGTATTAAAACAGTCAGCATCATAGTAATAATGATATTCCCAGTAAAACTACTGCGCCGGACACCACGCCGGCTGCGTACAACCGCACCTGACCGGTTTGCGTCCGGGCCAGTGCCTGATGCGTTACCACATTCAGCCACGCAGTTGCACTATAGACAGTATCCACGATATCGTTGCGGTTCACCTGAGCAATCCACACAAACGGCTGTACCAGCAACCGGTCGTAAAGGGTGTCAAATCCCCAACCGCCCTGCCACCAGCGATACAGATAACGCGCGCCTGGCCATTGCAGGACGGCTTCGCTCAAGGTAACGCGGCGCAAATAAATGTGATAAGCCAGACAAATACCGGCAAGGGATACCAGGGACGCCACAACTTTCAATGTTGAATCAACGCCGGTGATATCGCCGTGCAACGAGGGCCACGGCAATGGAATCATGCCGCCAAACACGGACAACAATGCCAGGATCATCATGGGACCAAGCATGACAAGGCCCGGATCTCCCCGGGTAGGAACAATTTTAACTTCGCCAAAAAACACAATGAATACCAGGCGAAAAATGTACAGCGACGTTATAAAAGCGCCGATAATTCCCGCCAGCCACAAGACGGTACCGCCATCGGTATAGGCCCAGGCATTGAGCAAGATAAGATCCTTGCTGTAAAAGCCCGCCGATACCAGCGGCAATGCCGCCAGCGCCGCGGCGCCAACCAGGAAAGTCCAAAACGTGTAGGGCATATGCTTGCGCAAACCGCCCATTTTAAAAATATCGTGTTCGTGATGCAGGTTCAAAATAACAGCACCGGCGGACAGGAATAACAGGGCCTTAAAAAACGCATGGGTCATAAAATGAAACATAGCCGAAGTCCAGGCGCCCACACCCAGGGCCAGAAACATATAACCAATCTGGCTCATGGTGGAATAAGCCAGTACGCGCTTGATGTCCCTTTGCGTCAAGGCGCTGAAACCGGCCAGTAATAAGGTTATCGCGCCGATGATTGCCACCAATAATTGAACCGCCGGCGCCAGGGCGAACAGGTCATGGGTGCGGGCAATCAAATACACACCGGCGGTCACCATGGTCGCGGCATGAATCAGTGCGCTCACCGGCGTGGGGCCGGCCATGGCATCGGGCAGCCAGGTTTGTAACGGCAGTTGCGCCGATTTGCCCACGGCGCCACCCAGCAATAACAACGTCACCGCGATGGCAATAGCCGAACCGGCGAGCCATTGTGACGTTGCCTGTGCTATAACCGACTGGGTATCAAGAGTGCCAAGTTGAGAATAGATGAGTAACAATCCCACCAGCATGGCGGTATCACCAATGCGGGTAACAATAAACGCCTTGCGGGCGGCCAGGCCGTTTTGCGGATCCTGATACCAGAACCCGATCAGCAGGTAACTACACAAGCCAACCCCTTCCCATCCCAAGTAAAGCAACAATAGGTTGTCGGCCAGCACCAGCAACAACATCATGGCCACAAACAGGTTCATGTACGCAAAGAACCGCGCATACCCGGGATCGCCGGCCATGAAAGCGGAAGAATATAAATGGATCAGTAAGGCGACAAAGGTGATCACCAGCATCATCAGCAACGACAGGGAATCCAGATAAAGCCCCATCTGAATGGACGCATTACCGGCCGTTATCCAGTCCCACAGCACTTGATGAAATGCCAAACCCTGCCGTGCGCTGCTTATATAGGCCACGGCAACAACCAACGCACTAACCGCTGCGGCGGCGATGGAACCCACGCCCACCAGCGGTGTTATGCGCTTCGGTAAGCGGCCACCCCAAAGCGCCAGGATCACAAATCCGGCCAGGGGAAAGGCGGGTACCAGCCATAGCAGGTTCAACATACTATCAGCCTCTCATCTCGCTGGCCGCGTCAATATCCACGGTATGGAAGCGGCGATGCAGTTGCAGTATTAACGCCAGGCCCACCGATACTTCGGCCCCGGCCAGTGTCAAAATCAAAATAAACATCAGTTGGCCGTCCGGTTGCGACCAATGGGCGCCCGCCACGATAAACGCCAGTCCCGCGGCATTGAGCATGACTTCCAGCGCCATCAATACAAACAGGACATTGCGGCGCACCAATACCCCGGTCACTCCCAGAACAAACAATATGGCGGCAAGTAATAGTCCATGGTCCATGGCAATTCCCGGCATTTAGGATTCCTCCCTGGGCGCGAGCGTTTTTATCCGCCGGCCTAAATGATAGGCACCCACCAGGCCGGCCAACAGCAACATGGAGGCTATTTCCACGGCCAGCAAATACGGGCCAAACAGGGCAACTCCCACGGCCTTGGCATCCACCACCTGGCTGCCGGCAACTTGCGAGCCGGCCCGGGTAAATAACGCGATCATTTCCACCAGTAAGATCAGCGACAACACGGCAGGACCCGCCCACGCACGCATGTTCAGCCATTGGTGTTCCCGCCGGTCAGCAGGCTCTCCAGCATTCAGCAGCATCACTACAAATACGAACAACACCATGATGGCACCGGCATAAATAATAACCTCCAGTGCCGCGGCAAATGGCGCACCCAGCACATAAAACGCCAATGCCAGCGCTAACAGCGAGACAATCAGGTACAACACCGCGTGCACCGCATTGCGCCGCGTGATCACCATAACCGTGGCGACAACCGCAACTAGCGCGGCACTATAAAAAGTCCATAGCATTTATCTGCTCCTGTTATTGCGCTTTCCGTTATCCATTGTCATGGCAACAGGCTCTTCACATCCACTGGTGGTGCTTCATTCTCCGCCCCGCCCTTTTGTTTACCTTTTATCGATAGCCCCGCCACGCGATAAAAATTGTAATCGTGATATTTTCCCGGACCATTGATCAGCAGGTGCTCCTTCTCGTAAACCAGGTTGGGGCGATCGTATTCGCACATTTCAAAATCCGGCGTCAATTGAATCGCATAAGTGGGACAGGCTTCCTCGCACATACCGCAGAAAATACACCGTGAAAAATTGATCCGGAAAAATTCCGGATAGCGCCGGCCGTGGTCGTCCTCCGTGGCCTGCAATGCGATACAGTCCACGGGACAGGCCACCGAGCACAAATAGCAGGCCACGCAGCGTTCCTCGCCATCGGGGTCGCGGGACAGAACAATGCGCCCCCGCCAGCGCGGCGGTATGTAGGGTTTCTCCTCGGGATATTGGATGGTTTCCCGTTTACGGAAACTGTGTTTAAAAATACCCCATAGGGTTTTTACATCATCAAACATTGTCAGCACTCGCAACGATTGAATTCAAAGTTTTGTTAATGCGCCGCTTAACACGACACCGCCGGTGATAACCAGGTTAATCAACGCCAGCGGCAACATGACTTTCCAGCCGTAGGCCATCAGTTGATCGTAGCGGGGACGCGGCAACGAAGCGCGCAGCAGCACGAAAAAACACACCACGACAAATGTCTTCAACAAAAACCAGACCAGCGGCGGTAACACCGGCCCGAGCCAGCCACCGAAAAACAGCGTCACCATCATGGCCGATATCAACAAAATGCCCAGGTACTCACCCACGAAGAACAAGCCGAACTTTAGCCCGGAATATTCCGTATGAAAGCCGGCGATCAATTCCGATTCCGCTTCCGGCAAATCAAACGGCAGGCGATGAGTTTCGGCGATACCGGCAATGGTAAACACCACCAGACCGAGGATTTGCGGGACGCAATACCAAAGCCCTTGTTGCGCGGTGACGATTTCACGCAGGTTAAAGGTACCGGCCAGCATCACCACACCCATAATCGACAATCCCATAAACACTTCGTAGCTGAGCATTTGCGCGGCGGTCCGGAATGCGCCCAGCAACGAGTACTTGTTGTTGGAAGACCAACCTGCCAGCATGGCGCTGTAGACACCCAACGACGATGCAGCGAGAAAGAACAATACCCCAATGTTTAAATCAACGATGCCGATGCCGGGTGTTATAGGGACAACGGCAAAGGCGGCAAGCATCGCTATCATAATCGCCGCCGGCGCAATGACAAAAACAGGTTTGTCCGCGAACGGTGGTATCCAGTCCTCCTTCATGAAGATCTTGATCATGTCAGCAACCACTTGCAACAGGCCAAACGGGCCAACTCGGTTGGGACCATATCGGTCCTGCCACAGCCCCAGCAAACGCCGTTCGAGCCAGATCAGCATCGCACTGCTCAGCAATAAGAACACCGTTATGCCGGCAATGTTGATTAACGCTATGGTGGTGGTATTCATGTGATGTCCTTTTAACCCGATCCGTAACGCGTATCACGCATGGCAGTGCATTGCATCCTGCCCCACAGCGGCGGCAAGATACCACTTAGGCCCGGTAATCCGCCGGGTAAACCCGCAATACCGGCCGCGATGTCCATCGTCGTCTGGCAAGGCAAATGAAAGATGCTGTCATGAACACACACTTCCAGGTGGTCGCCATCATCGACACCCATCGCTTCGGCATCCTGATAGTTGATGGCCACGTACGGTTGCGGAACGCGTTGCGCCACGGCGGGGCTTTGGGCGCTAAGCTCCTCGCTACCGAAAACGTGGTGTATTGGCACAAAAAGCCAGTGACCTTCGCCTTTACGTTTAAACGCCGCGGGTATCCTGGAAAAATATTCTGACATAATGTTGTCGTGTTCAAACACACGCACGCCGGGGTCGCCGCCGCGTAACGGCCCGCCCACTTCCAGTTGATATTTATTACTGGCCTGCACCGAGTTCCACCCCGGTGACCAATAAAACGGCACCAGGGACGCGGGCGGTTGGCCCGGTAATCCTTCCATGGAATACGCCAGCGATGAATCAGTGTCTTTCGGCATACGGGGTTCATGGATGCTGTAATGGGCATGCATGGCGGTACGTCCGCTATAACGATAGGGCGAACGGGGAATGCTCAACCCCGTAAACCGTTGGCCCGCCAACGGCGCGGTGTTAATAATATGCCGCAACTCAGGGAGTTCATCAGCGCAATGGGTCATGACCTCTTCGAGACGCTGCCAGGGCGGGTGCTGTTGCCGAAAGATCGAAAATAAACGGGCGGTCCATTGCCAGGCGGCAAAGATACGTTCATTAACCGGTTGCATCGCGGCAAAAAACCGCTGCATGCGCCCTTCGGCACTAACCACGGTACCGGTGGTTTCCGCAAACGTGGCCACCGGCAGACAAACATCAGCCCGGCCGGTGGTTGTGTTGGTGGTATGATCCATTACCACCAGCCTTTCCACATTATTTACAAAAGCATCAACTTCAGCCGCAGGCGCGCGCCGGTATAAATCGTTTTCCAATATCACCGCGGTTACCGGTGACTCGCTTTGCTTGACGGCAGCAAAGGCTTCATGCAATGGTCTGGCGTTCAGCAGCGCCAGTCCCGTGGAATTGCTTTCGGGAACTGCATAGTACAGCCGGGCATTGTTATTGTGGGACAAAGCCTTCGCCACGTTGGCGGCGGCCTGCACGATATGGACATCCACACAGCCACAGCCAGACACAATGAGCGGCCGGTCAGCCGCCTGCATCACTTTGGCAATAGTGTTGGCGGTGTCTCGCAACGGCGCGTCAAGACCTTTTACCGCGGGTGCTTTGGGGTCCAGCGCATGGGCAATAGCAAAGCCCAGCCGCGCAATATCGGCCGGGGCCAGCCGATGAGTGGTGGCAACATCATCCAATGAGGTTTGGCCGGGCGTTGCCACGAACAACGGACTGAGATAGTACTTACCTGCGTCGCGCACCAGGCCGTCCATCCAGCGCGGGATACCCAGTTCATCGGCGCACGCCCATTGCTTTTGCCGCACCGCCTGGCGGCAGGCCAACGCCATGCGCGGCGCGGTATTGCCGATATCCTCACCCAACACCAGTACGGCATCAGCCTGTTCTGTTTCACTTAATGTAGGTGTTGGCACTGACCCATGTTGCAGGACGTGAATAATGTTTTCCAGAACCTTGTGTTCATCGGCCGCCAGTCCCGCATAAAACTGATCCTCGCCCACCAGGGCGCGCAGCGCATAATTGGACTCCAGTGATGCCCGAGGTGAACCAATACCGATAATCCGTTGTGAAGTGGAAAACGTTTCGGCTAACTTATCGAGGACCTCTGGTACAGACAGGCTTTGCCGACGATCGTCATTTTCGGCTATCCGTGGCGTTTTGATACGTTGCTCGCTGTTCACGAACTCATAACCGAAGCGGCCCCGGTCACAAATAAAATAGCCGTTGACTTCACTGTTATAGCGATTCAATATCCGCCGCACCGAGCCATAGCGCTCGCCGGCAATAATGTTACACCCGGCGCCGCAATGCATGCACACCGAAGGGGCGCTTTGCAGGTCCCATTTGCGGGTATAGTGTTTCTTCAGGGTTTTGTCGGTAAACACGCCGGTGGGACACACTTCCACCAGGTTGCCGCTGAACGCATTGTCCAGCGGCCCTTCTTGATGACGGCCGAAATAAACGTGGTTGCGCGACGCAAACGCCTGCAGATCCTTACCGCCGGCATAGTCGTCATAAAACCGCACACAGCGGTAGCAGGTAATACAGCGATTCATTTCGTGATTAATAAAAGGCCCAAGGTCCTGGTTGTTAAAGGTACGCTTGTTAAACCGGTAACGGCGGTAAGTATGACCGGTCATCACCGTCATATCCTGAAGGTGGCACTCACCTCCTTCATCGCACACCGGACAGTCATGGGGATGACTGGTCATTAGCCATTCGATCACCCTGCTGCGAAATGTTGACGCCTCCTGGTCCTGAAGGGAAATGCGCATACCGTCCTTGATTTCAGTCATGCAGGCCATAACAACGTGTCCCTTGCTATCTTTCTCGTCCTTATATTGCGTCACCGCGCATTGACGACACGAGCCCACCGACCCGAGCGCCGGATGCCAGCAGAAATAGGGAAGATCAAAACCCAGGGTCAGGCATTGCTGCAACAGGTTGTCGTCGCCGTCCACCTCGTAAGGCCGGCCGTCAATATAGATCGTCGGCACGTTTCAATAACCTCTACTTAATAGCTTCTCGTTAATAACCTCTAGCCATAAACCTCGATGTTAACTTCCCTGCTATCTCAGATAATCAACCGCTGTTGTGCTACAGCCAACCACGTAAACGCTCACCCGGAATCAATCCCAGGGGCAGCGTTGTTCCTTGATGTGGCGCTGAAAATCCTCCTGGAAATAACACAACCCGCTGGCTAATGGTTCCACCGCACCGGGTGCCAATGCACAAAAGGTAAAACCCAAATTCATGTATTTGGCGTTTATGTTCAGTTGTTCCAGGTCGCCCGGTTGCCCTTCACCATTTTCAATTGCCCGTAGCGCCTCCGCGGTCCAGGGCAAACCTTCGCGACAAGGGGTGCACCAGCCACAGGATTCCTGGGCAAAGAAATGTTCCAGGTTGTGCAACATTCCCACCGGACAGGTATGATCGTCCAGCACGATCATGGTGCCGGTACCCAGGCGGCTGTGTACCGACTGCACCGCGTTAAAGTCCATCGGCACATCGAAGTTCTCGGCTAAAATAAACTCCGTGGACGCGCCGCCGGGCAACACCGCGCGGTATTGATAACCGTTTTTCATCCCACCGGCGTAATCTTCCAGAATCTCGTGAATGGGCGTACCCATGGGCAGTTCCCATGCGCCGGGCTTGTTAACCTTGCCGCTGACACCGTATATTTTGGTGCCGCCATCCTTGCCGTACTTCCCTTCGGTGCTGTTACTGATATCCAGAAACCAGCCGGCGCCGTTATTGATGATGTGCGGCACATTACAAATGGTCTCTACGTTGTTTACCACCGTGGGCTTTCCCCACAAACCGCTGGTGGTGGCGCGCACACCCTTGGCACGCGGCACTGCCCGCTTGCCTTCCAGGGCATTCAGCAACGCGCGGGCTTCGCCGCACATATAACGTCCCGCGCTGGTATGTAAATGCAGCTCAAGGTTGTAGCCGGAACCGAGAATATTCTTACCCAGGTATCCACGCTGATAGGCTTCGTCTACCGCCCGCTGAAAATAGCGCGCCGCTCGCTTGTATTCTTCGCGCAAAAACATATAACTGACATCCGCCTGGATGGCATACGCGGCGACAATCATTCCCTCCAGCAACTGATGGGGGTCACCTTCCAGCAACAAGCGGTCTTTAAAGGTACCCGGTTCCATTTCATCGGCATTGATTACCAGGTACTTGGGATGGGGTGCATCGCCCCCCTGGGGAATGGAACTCCACTTAATGCCAGCGGGAAATCCGGCACCGCCACGGCCGCGCAGGTTGGCGCTTTTGACCTCTTCGATCACTTCGTCGGGCGTCATTGTCTTTAATGCTTTGCGCAACGCCTGGTATCCACCGGCTTTTTCATAGGCTGTAATATCCGGCGGTGGCGAACCGGGAACAATATTTTGTGTCAGTGGTTTATCCATAGCGCTGTGTGTCGTTGACATTAATAAGACGTTTTATTCGTAACGCCGCAGGATGTCCTCGATACCCTCGGAACTCACGTCACCATGCAGGTCATCGTCGATCAATACCGCCGGCGCCTGCTCGCAGGCGCCAAGACAAGGCACCGGCAATAGCGTAAAGCGGTTGTCGTTCGTGGTTTCACCCATTTCGATATCCAGGGTTTGAGTCAAGCTTTGCTGCAGTCGGTTGCAACCCATCACCCAGCAACTGACGCTGTTACACATTAAAATCACGTGGCGCCCCACCGGCTTACGGAATATCAGGTTATAGTAGGTGGCAACCGAGTCCAGTTCCGACGGGTCCATGTCAAGAAACGCCGCTAGGTCCGCAATGGCCTCATCGGAAACCCAGGTGCGATGACGTTGCACCACTTTTAACGCATCGATAACGCCCCCTTGCCGGTAGGGGTACTGAACCAGATGGGTCTCTATTTCATTGCGCTCGCTTTCCGTCAACATGGCTTTACCTTAACCTTAAATTGTCTGGTTCAAGTCATTTTCAGTAGCAATAGGTTTTCCACTGCGCGTTAACCCGATTCACCGGTCGACATCCGCCATAACAAAATCAATACTTCCCAATATGGCGATTAAATCCGGGATCATGAGTCCGCGGCACACGTAGGGAATCATTTGCAAATGCGGGTAGGACGGTGTACGAATACGGGTGCGATATGAATTTGTACCGCCATCGCTGACCAGGTAATAACTGTTTATACCTTTGGTAGCCTCAACAGCCACATTGCCTTCGCCGGGCGGAACCACGGGGCCCCAGCTGACATTAAGAAAGTGATTTATCAATGTCTCAATATCGTGCATGGTGCGTTCCTTGACCGGCGGCGCGGTAAGTGACTGGTGAGCTTTATAAGGACCGGCTGGCATATTCTCGACGCACTGTTCGATGATCCGCAGGCTTTGACGCATTTCTTCCACCCGCACCACACATCGGTCGTAGGAATCGCCGTTGTTGCCGGTGGGGATATCAAAATCAAACTGTTCATAGCCCGAATAGGGCCGTTTCCTGCGTAGATCCCATTCCAGTCCACACGCCCGCAATCCCGGCCCGGTAACACCCCACTCAATGGCTTCATCCGTGCTAAAGCTGCCCACACCTATGGTACGCCGTTTGATAATCCGGTTTTTAAGCACCAGGTTTTCAAACTCCTGCAGCCTTGCCGGCATGTGCTCGGTGAATTCACGAATTATGGTATCCCAGCCTTCGGGCAGGTCCTGCACGACACCACCAATCCGAAACCAGCTGGGATGCATGCGCCCGCCACAAATAGCCTCGATAATGGAAAACACACGCTCACGATCGGCAAACGCGAAAAATACGGGCGACATTTGTCCCACATCCTGGGCATAGGTTCCGAAAAATACCAGGTGACTGGCAATACGGAACAACTCCGCCAACATGACACGAATAACCTTTACACGGTCCGGCACATCGATATCAGCCAGCTTTTCCACCGCCAGCACGTAAGGCAGGTTGTTCATCACACCACCCAGATAATCAATGCGGTCGGTATAGGGAATAAAGCTGTGCCACGTTTGACGCTCGGCCATTTTTTCCGCGCCACGATGGTGGTAGCCAATGTCCGGCACGGCATCAACGATTTCCTCGCCGTCCAGTTGCAATACGATACGAAACACACCGTGAACACTGGGATGATTAGGACCCAGGTTCAGGAACATAAAATCGGTGTCGTCACGCGTCGTTTCCATACCCCATCGCTGCGGATCAAACCGCAGTGCTTCCTGTTCCCGGTCCTGTTGATCGTCGGACAGGCTGTAGTCTTCCATTTCCGTGGCCCGGGCCGGATGATCCTTGCGCAGTGGATGACCTTCCCAGGTGGGCGGCATAAGAATTCGCCGCAAATAAGGATGTCCCTCAAAACGCACGCCAAACATATCCCAGGCTTCACACTCGTACCAGTTAGCCGCTGGCCATAGTGGCGTAATGGAAGGCAATACCGGATCCTCGTCCTCCAACGCCACTTTCACACGAACATCACTGTTACGGCCGGTGGACAACAAGTGATAGACCACGGTGACATCACTTGGCGGCTGCCCGTCACGATGAACGCGCAACCGTTCATCCAATGCCGTTAAATCGTAAAGCATGTTGTAACCCGGCTGGGCCTGATATTTCAGGTATTTTAACACCGCCGTTAACCGGTCCTTCGGGACCCAGAATGTCGGTATCTGGTCACGCACATCGTATTGTGGCTTTACATGGGCTTGCCCGAAGCGACCAATCAGTTCGGTTATAATGGTGACCGGCGCATCCATGTTAATTGCAACTCACGTATAATCCGGACTAGTCAAACGGGTTTGTTGTTGACGCACTGCAAGCTTACGGTCACGCTGGCTTACTGTCGGTGTTTCCGAGCCGGCGGTTGATGGCAAAGCCCAGCTCAAAGGCCTCTTTTCGTTGCCAATGGCGTCTTGCAACAACATTAGGCCTTCAAGTAACGCATCAGGCCGCGGCGGACAACCGGGAACATAAACATCAACCGGCAGAAATGTATCCACCCCCTGAACCACGCTGTAAATATCGTACATACCACCGGAGTTGGCGCACGACCCCATGGATATGACCCAGCGCGGTTCCATCATTTGTTCATATAAACGTTTAACCACCGGAGCCATCTTGCGAAACACGGTACCTGCAATGACCATCAAATCCGCCTCACGCGGCGTGCCACGTATTACCTCCGATCCAAAACGAGCGATGTCGTACTTACTGGTTAACGACGTTGCCATTTCCACGTAGCAGCATGACAAACCAAAATTGAACGGCCATATGGAGTTTTTCTGGCCCCAGGCAATAAGGTCCTGCAGCCGGGCTAACACCACGCTGCGCCGGACAGCATCTTCAAACTGTTTGTCATTCGGATTATCCGCCGTTTGCTGTTGAGGCTTACTGATTGACCACCGCATATTGCCGTTTACCCCTATGTGTGCCGCTTTTTATTTGTCGCAAAAGTTTTCGACCCCCAATCCAGGGCGCCGACTCGCCACAAGTAACCCAGGGCCGCCAACAGGATAACCATAAAGACCGATACCTCGATATATCCAGCCCAACCGGATTCTCGAAAAGCAACCGCCCAGGCAAAAATAAATACCGCCTCCAGGTCAAAGATGACAAAAAACATAGCGATCAAATAAAATTTTGCCGACAACCTGAAGCGCGCAAATCCAACTGGCACAATACCCGACTCAAATACATCGTTGGTCGCATGTTCGCTGTGCCGTTGCCCGAGAAAATGTGACAACACGAGTAACCCTGCAATAAGACCAATGCATAATAAAAGATAAACACCCAACGGCCATTGTTCAGCGCTATAACTCACTCTTCGGCATCCTTTATACGTATTTAGTCAGCTGCATATTTAGTTTCCTGACGGTGAGCACGAACTGTCACGTGGTACCGATAAAGTTGCCACAGCAATTTGCCGCTTTAAACGACAAAAAATCCCTGGCGACGATATCAACAGCAGGTATCGCCGGCTCGTAGGGCTTGCGTCTTATGCAACCGCGTTACGCCGACTATCTTTACGCAAACAACCCCTATTGACATTGCGATTTTTCAATGATCATAAAATTAAGTAAATAAGATAGGGCAATAACTACAGTTATAACTTGCTACGTTATTGAATACATTAATCTGTCAATTGAGAATCGTAAGAACGGTTGCGGTCATTTGTGGCGGCGGCTTTCGCTCATCCGTCGCGGCGAACTTGCTACAGACGAATGGATATTAAGATGTTGTTAACGTCTAGGGCGATATGAGCGCCTGGGAAGAGGCGATATTTGAAACAACTAAAGATTAAAGCGAACGAAACTTTCCTTCCACTAAAAGTTTACTTTTATAGGTACAAATTGCTAAAACTGCTCCGTTCAGGGACAGGCTCCCGCCACAAAAAAAAGCCGGGATTCCAATACACCAATTGGATTCCCGGCTCGCATGTATTGAAGTGGGTTAAAACCTACGGTAACTCACCCACTTTCCTTACATGATCAATTACCAACAACCGTCGTGTGTTGCAGATTGATGGTATCAATCAGTTGCGTAGCAGTTACTTGTACCGGCACGCTAATCAGGGTGCCGCTATTGAGACTGCCGGCGACTGTCGCATCAATGGTGATGACCTGTGCCGTACCTGCGGCCAGCGTGCCCAGGCTCCATTGCGCTTCTTCCCTTGGATCACACACCAGCCCATTGCCGGCACCGGCGCATCCTGCTGGATCCGGATTGACGGCCGCAGTATCCGAAAAACTCAACTCCGCGGGGACGCGGTACTGCACGGTCACCGTGTCCACCGGCAAAGCGGATGTGTTGGTAACGGTAATCGTATAGGATAAGATCCCGCCAGAAACCACTGGATCAGGCGCAGCAGCAATAGAGACCGAAAGTGGCGCCACACTATCCGTCACAGAGACGGCGAATTCGGCGCTATTATCCAGTTCTACGCCGCCATCATGGATTAGCTCAACGGCTATGTCCACGATATCACCCGCTACGACACCGTCGGCGGTCACTGTCACCTGGCGCTGCAACGATGCACCCGCTGCCAGGCTGGCAACACTCCAAACTACCTCGTTGTTGCCATTATTGGTTCCACCTCCCGTATTGGTGATCGTGACGCCGGCAGGTAATTTCGCCAGCAGTTGAAGGTTGCTCAGCGTACCACCGCTGGTATTACCTATATCAATGTTAAAGGTCACAGCACCACCCGGAACAATGGCATCGGTGGAAGCACTTAACGCCAGGTCCGCGAATGGGTCACTGTTCACCCGCACAGTCTTCACCAGATCAATGGTATCGCCAAGGTCCGTTGCCGTGACCCGCACCGGCGTGGCGATCAGGTTACCGTCCAGTTGCAACACATCGACCAGGGCATTAACAGTGATCGTACGGCTTTCCCCGGCAGCCAACGTGCCCAAAGACCA
>JASFOJ010000074.1:0-21727 GCA_050116575.1 Gammaproteobacteria bacterium
CACGGTTTAAGGCCGTGTTTTTACGAAAGCCTTCGTCCGCTTGCGTGTTATGAATCAGGTTGGGAAAATCCGCTTTTATGGTATCGATAAATTCGCGCACCCGTGGTGACTCGCCGTCCTCCGAAACAATAATCTCAAAATCTTTTTCAGACTGAAGGGAAAGGGCATGTAATATCAGCCGTAATGCATCGATGTTGTTGTAGATTGAAATGATGATGCTTGCCCGATAACGCATAGTGAGGTAGTCCCGTTTTCGCTATTATACTGTTATAATGGTTATAAAAACAGCAACCTTAGCCCCTTTGCGTTATATAAATATAATTGCAGCACGGATCGCGGATAATATAGCTGCAGGTTTCATCGGCTGTGGTGAATAATGGAATATGGGGCTATTGCTGTTAACGGTGCGTTTGTTATATATGAGCGGAATGCGCACTTTGACCTAATTGTATAAACGACCATAAAAGCTGTGCTTTGTTATAGGTAAAATAAATCATATGAATTCAAAGATCAATGTGGTACTGGCCAGTGACGACAACTATGCCCAACATATGGGATTAGTAATATTGTCCTGCCTGACAAAAGCATCCCAACCGGAACGACTGTCTTTTTTTATTCTCTCAAACAATATCTCCGAGAAGAACAAAAACAACATAAAGAATATTTCGCAACAATTTTCCGCATCGAGTTTAATCATAGAGCCTCCTACCGATATATATAATAATATCCCTAAAAAACGATATGGCGTCGCCAATCTTTTCCGATTATCAATTGGCACTCTTTTGCCGGCATCTGTTCATAAAGTGATTTATCTGGATTGCGATGTTCTTTTTTACGCGGACATCAAGGATCTGTGGGAAACGGAACTGGACGATTGCACTGTGGGCGCTGTCACAAACCTGGGCCATCAGCCTGTGGACCGGCTGGGCATTGAGGATGGCGCATACTTCAATACGGGCGTATTGTTAATCAACCTTGACAAATGGCGTAAAGCTCAAATTGGCTCTCAAGCGCTGGAATACATGAACAACAACATCAACAAACTGATTTTTCCCGACCAGGACGGGTTAAACGTTTCCCTCAAAGACAACTGGAAACAACTACCTTTGCGATGGAACCAACAACCCGCGGTGTATAGCATGTTTTCAAAAAAACACTTTGAGAAATCCTTATCCTACCAGGATTACTATGATGCCATTCATAATCCCGCAATCGTACATTTTCTCGCCAACAACAAGCCATGGCACTATCTCACTTACCATCCGCTAAAGGAATCTTATTATGACTACATCAGCAAATCACCGTGGTCCGATTACAGGCCGGTGGATTACACTTTTTTAAATATATTGCGAAAATGGTTTTCTGTTGAGAAAAATATAAAACGGCTTTACAGACGGTCGATCATTCCCGCACGATTCAAGACGCTTGCTTAAGCATTCATTTAACATCCTACAGTTGCAAGAACATCTTCGCCACGTTCGCCGCATCGAATTTCTGGTACCACTCGACTTTTATCACCGGGGGATGTGCCAGGGCATATCGGATTTTTTCCGCGATGGCTTGCGGATTTGGCTCGGCTATAAGCTTGCTCTGCTCCTCAACCAAAATGTCGCGGATGCCACCGGGGCAATCGACGGCGACCACCGGCGTGCCGCATGCCAGAGACTCCACATTCACCAGGCCGAATCCTTCGAACAATGAAGTGAGCACAAAAAGCCTGGCATGCTTCATCCACGGATAAGGGTTGGCCTTCTGGCCCACAAAGATGACCTTGTCCGTGATATTGAGTTTTGCCGCCAGATTTCTTAACTTTGATTCTTCCTGGCCGGAGCCCACAATCACCAGCGGCTCGTCAATTTTTGACTCGGCATAGGCTTCAAGCAACAACGGTTGATTTTTCTGCAGCGTCAACCGCCCGACATGCACGACATAGGGACAGTCAGGCAGATCCACTTTTTCGTCAGCAAGCCTTTGTATTTCCTTTATGGGGCATGGATTGGGTATGACCGGTATATCACCGGCCTTTAATCCATAAGCGTTCATCTTGTTGAGATATGACTCTTTAACCCCGGTAGAGTTTGCTACAGAATTTTTTCCCTGATAGATTAGCCTGGTGTACCACTTGTCGAGAATATTATTCTTCATTGGCAGCGGGCATACTAGCACCTGATAAAACCTTTCATCTTTCAATGCCCACAAATATTCAAATGCCCCCTGCCCCCTGGCGATCATCTTGTCGACGGGGCCGTATTTTTTTTCCAGAATATACAGGAAAATTCGAAAATAAAGGATGTAATACAGCCCCCGCCAGACAAAACCGGATTTACGCAGCACTACGGACAGTGTCAGCCGCGTCAATAGATCATAGACGTAACCGATAATGGTCAGCCTGTTAATGCGGTCAAAATCATGAAAATGCACATAAACGCGCTCATCCGGTTTCAATTGATATCGCTTTTTAAAGCATAATATGTGCACCTCGTACCCCTGTGTCACCAGGGTATTGGCGAGATTCACCGTATTTTTTTCCACACCCCCCATCTGGAGGCTGCGGCTAATAAGAAGCACCCGTTGCTTCATTTAATTACCCAGCCCTGGATTTCCGATAAAACGTATATGCGTTCGCGCCAATCAGTTCGTTGACAAAAGAGCTTATTGCTACCCAGAACAGAACCCAATCAGCGAGCAACATCACCTATTAATCCTCACTTTTTGACTCGCTCCAGGATCAACCCTCGGTCATTATAGACAATATTACCGGCCTCCCCAGCGCCGGCAGTTGTCTGACGGGCAACATATATCGCCGGCGCACCTTCCTGGTCACTACGGCGCATGTACTTCTCTTTCGCCGCAATATAATTGGCCAGCGCGATACCATTGAGATCATGTTTCTTACCCACCTGTTTTAAATAGTCGGCGACTTCAATCTTAATTTTGTGATCCGGACCTGCATCCCGCCGCAATTGTTGCCAAACTGATTCCATATTGTGAAAACTGGACAGAAAAACGTCCCCCGTGGTTAAGCGCTGATTCTGATAGTGGAAAAACGAGAAAACCAGGTAAAAGTTAACGACGACCATTAACGCCAGGCTTCGGCCAATAACCGTTTTCTTTCTTCCCGCCTGCAGGCTTTGCAGGTACAACGCGGGCAGCAAAAACAACAATGGAAACGCCACAATGGCGTAGCGGCTGCCGTAGTTATGGCCGGTCAGCATAAACAGCAGGGACGGTACAATCAAAAACAAGCCTATAAATTGGGTCGCCGGCGATTCGGCAAAAGATTGTTTCCCCGGTAGCCACCGTCCCTGCCACGATTTGAAAAAATCGATCGCCAGGCGGAAAAAGAACAGCAAGCTCAATACGATTGATATCAAATTCAATACAATCAGCACGATGTAGGAACCGAAATACAAATCGGCATATTGCCTGAATGCTTCAAAGGTGTGACCGGTCCAGCGCCCGGGATGATTGGACAATACATTGATGGGCGTGGAAATAATTTTAAACACCCCATAAGAACGCGGAATGCTTTCGCTGAAGATTTCCCGGGTATTTTGCCAGTGGGTAGCCATCTCGCCCACAATATAAGGCACGTAGAGACCGGCGCCCGTCACGATTCCCAGCGCAAACCATTTGCGGTTCACCGCGACCGGCGTCAAATACAGCAGCCACAGAATAACAGGGATATAAAACACGCTGATCATGTGAAACTGAGGCATCAGCGCCGCTAATACGCATACCCAGAATATGTGCCGGGATTGATCCCGTTGCGTTACGGACCATAAGGTTAGGAACAACAGGGCACCCCATAACGTCATGGGGATGGGGTTCCATACGCCGAACGCGTAATAAACGGGCCACGGAGAAGTGGCAAATAGAAACGTGGCCAACAATGCATAGGTTGGGCGCAAAAGCTGCAGCGCCAGGCGGTGCACCAATACGATGACACCGGTGTTGATTAACGTCATGACCAGGCAGGCGCCGCTCACCGAATTGCCGCCCAGTTTATAGAGCATGACCCAGAACAAGGTCCAGGCCGGACCGGGGGCATGACCGCCGGAAAATATGGGCTGGCCGATATATTGGGCCTTGTCGTCGCCGGCCAGAAAAGCCAGCGCCACTTTAAATGCCGAGATCTCGTCGTCAACGGCAAAATAATGAAAACACTGCCCCATCCACACGGCATAAAGCCGAAGCAACAACCCGGCAACCACGATACCGGCCAAGGCAATGAGGTGCTGTTGGCTGCGAGGGTCGTCGAATGCTTCTATTAAACCAGCTATTTTGTCTTTAATGGAATTGTCAGTATTCACGCTGTCGAATATTATGCTTATTATCGTGTTATCGTACCGGGCTGCCGGACAATACGGAAAACGGGCCTGAACCGCGCTTTGTTGATATGTGAGATCCGGTTCCAGGCTATATAATCGTTAATGACAGTGGTTCATCGATAATTAAACCTTTTTGCGATGCCGCCGTCATATGCCGTTATAAACAGACATCATCGAATCCGGTTCCGCACTATTGCTATTAAATTCATCGTAAAATCAAAGGCATCTCAATGTTGGACACAATTAAATCACAGTTGCAAGCGTCCTGTCTCGTGAAACAGAAGTTGATCGAAGACGAGGCCAGCCTGTCACTGATCAACGACGCGGCCAGCCATTGTATCAACGCCCTGCAAAAGGGCCATAAGATCCTGCTGGCCGGCAACGGTGGCAGTGCCGCCGACGCCCAGCACATCGCGGCGGAACTGGTGGGACGGTTTGAAACCGAACGCGTCGGTTTGCCCGCCCTGGCGCTGGCCGCCAATTCTTCCACCATGACGTCCATTGCCAATGATTACAACTATGACAGCGTATACCGCCGGCAAGTGCAGGCCCTGGCCCAACCCGGCGATGTGTTCATCGGTATCTCCACCTCTGGCACATCGGCCAACGTAGTGGCCGCCATTGAACAGTGCAAGGAACAAGGCGTGCTGACCATCGGCCTCACCGGTGAAAGTGGTGGTGACATGCTGGAACTGTGCGATCTGTGTCTGCGCGCCCCCTCCAAAAACACGGCCCGCATCCAGGAAACCCATATCACCATCGGCCACATTATTTGTGCGCTGATCGATAAAGCACTGACACCATCATAATCTCTCATGAATGATAGCCGTGAGCGACTTCACTATCGTTACCTCTCACTTATTCACTTACGCCATAAACTGATCCAGCTTGCCGGTTACATCGTTTACGGTAATACGCTCCATGGTCCCGGCATCGCGCACGCGAATGCCCCACGGTAACTGGGCGGCATCTTTTCCATATTTGTCCCGTACCGTCTTGTGATATTCGTCGACGACCAGGTCACCACTGAAATAGGGCCGCGCCCGGTCTGGATTGGTACAGGCATACAGGCCAATTACCGGTGTATTGACAGCAGTGGCCATGTGCGCGGGGCCGGAGTCTGGAGAGATTACCAGCAAAGCCTTATCGAGCAACGCCAATAACTGTTTCAGGTTGGTCCTGCCAATAAGATTAACCACCGGACGATCACACTGGCGTATTATCTGCTCGCCCATCTCCCTTTCAATCCCGCTGGGACCACCGGTTAACGCCACGCGCAATCCATAGGTGTTTGCCGCGTAATCGCACACCGCCGCATAACCGGCACTATGCCAGTTACGATAAGCCATGCTGGAACAGGGGCTAACTATGATCGTCGGCTCATCGCCCGGCAGTAGCAACTCGGCCTGTCGCCGGTCTTCATCGGGAATGGGAATATCCCACGCCAGTTTCCGCTCCTCAACGCCCAACGCCTCGGCAAAACCGAAAAAACTGTCCAGCACATGCTGGTGGGTGTGCGCCGGAATGTGCGCATTGTTAAACAGCCACTGCAGATCCTTGGCGCGGGCGCGGTCAAAACCCAGGCGCACCGGGCTGGCCACCAGCCGGTTAACGAAACTGGAGCGCAGCGACATTTGCATGTGCAGCAACGCGTCGAAACACCGGCCGCGCAGGCGACAGCGGATATCCCGGTAGGCTCGCCAGCCGCGGCTTTTATCGAACACAATGAATTCTATGCCGGGAATATCCCCCACCAGTTGCGCTTCCAGCTTGCCGATGATCCAGGTAATTTGCGTATCAGGCCAGTGTGCCTGCAGAGTGCGCACCACCGGCAACGCGTGGCAGATATCGCCCACCGCCGATAAGCGCAGTATGCATAGGGATTGCGGTGCTGAAGTAAAGGGTAGTGACATGGGTTATGTCAGCCATGAGGCCGCATCACTCGGCCACTCATCGGGCAAGGTTCAGTCCTTTTGTCGATCACTGTTGTCCGCTGGCGTTAGCGATTATCCAATTTGGCCAGTAAATCATCAAAATAAGCAATGGTCTTTACCAGCCCTTCCTTTAACGGCACATCGGGTTCCCAGCCCAGCTCCGTCTTCGCCAGGGAAATTTCCGGCTGACGCTGCCTGGGATCATCAAAGGGCAGTGGCTCATAAATGATTTTGGATTGGGTGCCCGTCATTTCCACCACCAGTTCGGCCAATTCCTTGATGGTGAATTCCTTGGGATTACCCAGGTTCACCGGCCCGGTGAATTCATCGCGGCTGTCCATCAGCCGCACGAACGCTTCCACCAAATTATCGATATAACAGAATGAGCGTGACTGGCTGCCATCACCGTAAATGGTAATATCCTGCCCCCGCAGCGCTTGCACGATAAAGTTGGATACCACGCGGCCATCATTGGGATGCATACGCGGGCCATAAGTATTGAAGATGCGGCCCACCTTGATCCGCAGATTGTGCTGTCGGTAATAATCAAAGAACAGGGTCTCGGCACAACGCTTGCCTTCGTCGTAGCAGGACCGGAATCCAATGGGATTCACATGCCCCCAGTAATCTTCTGTTTGGGGGTGAATCTGCGGGTCGCCGTAAACTTCGCTGGTGGAGGCCTGAAATATCTTGGCCTTGGTGCGCTTGGCCAGTCCCAGCATATTGATGGCGCCGTGCACGCTGGTTTTGGTGGTTTGCACCGGGTCGTGCTGGTAATGGATCGGGGATGCCGGACAAGCCAGGTTGTAAATCTCGTCCACCTCGACGTATAGAGGAAAGGTGACGTCATGACGCAGCAACTCAAAATGAGGGTTGCTCATTAAATGAACAACATTATCCTTGGTCCCGGTAAAAAAATTGTCCACGCACAACACGTCATGGCCGTCGTCGAGCAGCCGTTCACACAGGTGGGAACCGATAAACCCGGTGCCGCCGGTGACTAAAATACGTTTTCTGACATGCATGAATCATCCTTCCTGGTGTAACGGTGGTAAATATGAACGGCCAGCCGGGGTTAGCCCCCTCTCCCGTACGTCAGAATCGGGGAAACATAAGATCCGAAGCGTGGCGGGTCAGGCGTGAAGCATTGTATCTACCTCGCCCCGGATTGTCATTGTTTTGGCCTTGCGGCCGAAAAGGTTATAATACCCGCCGCACCGGGGGCCGCCAATGGAACGGGCCCTAATGGTTTTTTATGGAATCTTCCCCCCTTACCGGCATCTGAATATGGACCGGAATAACTAAAGTTCGAAATTAAAGTAAAATTGAAAATCAGGCCGGGTATCAAACTGCTCGTTAGTCAGAAGATGATTACCCGGTGAAGAACCACGAACCCAATCTGCTTGACCATTGCCCATGTCGATACAAAATATACCCAGAACAATCCGTTTTTTATTTATCATTGCTGCGATTAATGTCGTGGTGTTCAGTGCCTGCCGCGTCGGTTTCTGGTGGTATTTCAACAGTCCCGATGACCCGCTGACCACCGACACCCTGGCCAATGCCTTTTTCATCGGCTTCAAGTTCGATATCCGGCTGGCCCTGCTCATGTTATTGCCGGTGTTTTTACTGTCGTGGTCGCGCTACCTCAATTTGTTTGAACGCGGCGACAAGGCTCCGGCCAACGGCGCGTTGCGCCTGCGCCAGCGGGTATGGCTGGGCTACTTGGTCGCCGTGTTTGCCGCGGTACTGGTGGTTTACATTACCCACTTCGGCTATTACGCCTATTTGCGTATCCCCCTGGACGCCACGATATTGCGTTTTTTCAACAATCCCGGCATCGCACTGGGCATGGTATGGGAAAGTTATCCGGTGATCTGGATTGTTCTCGCCTGGTTGCTCATTCTCGCGGCCTACGGATTCACGCTCAATAAATTAATGCAGCATTTCGCCCGCCAGCCCATGCAGCCGCTGCCCAGGCGCTATCACCGGGCGATACTGGTTACCCTGACCGGCTTTATCGTCCTGTTCGGCATGTATGGCAAGGTGTCCTGGTATCCCCTGCGCTGGAGCGATGCTTTCTTCAGCACCCAGCCCTTTGCCTCTGCGGTCACCGTCAACCCGGTGCTCTATACCTATGACACCCTGAAAAACAAGGATGGAAAATTTGATAAAGCCGCCGCCGAGAAAAGCTATGACGTGATGGCCGATTATCTCGGCGTCGACAACCCGGACAAGGAAGACCTCAACTACAAACGCGTGGACCATGCCAATCCGCTTCACGTCAAGCAACCCAACATTGTCGTTGTGCTCATCGAATCCTTTGCCAGCTACAAAACCGGTTTGTCGGGCAACCCCCTGGATCCAACGCCGTTTTTTGATTCCCTGGCTCATAACGGTATTTATTTTAAAAACTATTTTTCACCGCACACGGGCACGGCGCGCTCGGTGTTCACTTCCATCACCAGCCTGCCCGACATAGAACGGCATACCACGTCGAGCCGTAATCCCATGATCGTCAACCAGCACACGGTCATTAATGCCTTAAAGGGTTACAATAAATTCTATTTCATCGGCGGCAGCGCCAGCTGGGGCAACATTCGTGGCGTACTGCAATTCAATATCCCCGATCTGCAATTGTATGAAGAAGGCAGCTATACCTCGCCCCGTGTGGATGTGTGGGGTATCTCGGACCTGAGCCTGTTCAAGGAAGCCAACAAGGTGTTAAGAAAACAGGACAAACCGTTCTTCGCCATGATCCAGACCGCCGGTAACCACAAACCCTATACCATTCCCGAGGACCATGGTGATTTCAAACTATCGCCCCTCAAGGACGAAGATGTAAAAGACCACGGTTTTGCCTCGGTCACGGAATTCAATTCCTTCCGCTTCATGGATTATTGCATCCAGTCCTTTATCGAAACCGCGCGCAAGGAAGACTATTTCGACAATACCATTTTCGTGTTCTATGGCGATCACGGCATCCACGCGCCGACCGGTGATCATGTGCCTAAATACGAGGAAAAACTGCGTATCCAGGGCTTGCGAGTACCGCTCGTCCTCTATGCGCCGAAGTTATTACCCAAAGGGGTCGTCAAGGAAGAAGTCGCCAGCGAAGTGGATGTCATGCCAACCCTTGCGGGTCTGGCCACCAACCGCTACGTTAATACCGCCCTGGGCCGCGACCTGTTCGACGATCGGTTCAAGGACAAACGCTATGCCTTTACCGCGTTTGACAGCGTGAAAATGGATTTAGGGGTTATTTCGCCCAACTTCTATTTTCGCATGTATACCGACGGCACCAACAAACGCCTGCACGCACTGCGCCCCGGTGGCGCCGAAACCAACCTGATCGACAAATACCCGGAAAAGGCCAAGGAACTCGAAAAACTCACCCGCAGTATTTACGAGACCACGCGCTATATGCGCTTTCACAATGCGCGGGACAATACGACCAAGGCGAATGCGCAAGAATTGAAAAGCGTACGAATGAGCGAAGATCCGGGTCAGGGATAACCGAAACAGCCGTGTTATCCATACAACTGTAACGCCTGTATGCCCCGCTACGCCAAGATTATTGCATCCGTTGCGATTATTGTGTTGATCGCGTTGTGGGCGGTACTGCCCACGCGCTTTGACGTAACCTCCCCGCGCCTAGGTATGCCCGCCATTGTGCAGCACGGCGATACCGTGACGCTGAGCATTCGCACCAGTACACCATTCTGGCGGCCACAGTGGCAGGTGTGGCTGGCGCGGCGCGGCAAACGTGTCCCCATCACCACGCCCCATGTCACAACACAATTTAATACGGCAACGCTTGCCTTTTCGATACCCGCCGCGCTCGGCAACGGAGCCTATTCGTTGATTGTGTCCGATGGCGACCGCGACCAGGAGCGACCCAAAGCGTTGCATGTGGTGGAGGAATTTCCCGGTCAAATATCCATTGTGCAAATGGCCGACCTGCCAACACTGGGGGGCAACGGCGAAGGAGATCGCCAGCTGCAGCAAATTATCAATGAGATCAACATCATTAATCCCAACTTGGTGCTGATGACCGGTGATGTGGCTTACGGTGGTCACTGGGATCAGTATGAACGCCTGCTGGCAGCCATGGCAGATATTAATGCGCCGGTCATTGCCGCACCCGGCAACCATGAATACGAAGGCTGGGCAGGCTATTTAACGTTACTGGGCAAACCATACCACAGCGTTCGCTACGGCAAGCTGCAGATTATCAATCTCAATTCCGGACACGGCCGCGACCAGCTCACCGAAACACAATACGCCTGGCTGCAACACACCTTACAGCAGCGCGACGGCCGTATTCCCCTGGTGCAGATTCATCATCCCCTTTTTCACCGCCCGCCATTGCACGGTTTTCTGGTGAATCATGTGCAGGATGTGGCGGCATTGGTCAAACAAACCGGTACACCTATTGTGTTGTCAGGGCACTGGCATGGTGATGCAGTTTATGATGAAGCCGGCCGTGATCGGCGTGACACCTGGAATTTTCCCGGCACGCCCTACGTGGTAACCACCACCGCCGGCGCGGATTTACGCAAACCTTACTCAAGCTCACCACTGCATCACGGTTACCGCCTAATTCGGCTGGATCACGGTAAACTCACATCATATACCTACGACATGGACGGCGACGGCCGGCGCGACCCCACCAGTTCCATACCGATGGGCAACTTGCATAGTGAACAACAGGACAACCGCAGCGCCAGGCTTGAAAATCAATTACATGAAGATTTTCCCCGTGCCCGCGCCGTCATCGAGGTACCGGGCAACGAACCGGATCTGGTGCCGGACATAGGACATATCGCGGAACGTTACCAGGCGGATAACACCACCCTCTATGTCATCGAACTGGCGCTACCGGCTAATTCACGTCGGGACATTCACTTGCGCGCAGCAGACCAAACACCATGATTCATTACCTGCTTTTGTATCAATTCACCCTGCTCTATGTCTTCACCGTTGTGATGGGTCTGGTAGTCTATGGTTCTGATTTTGATTCGCCAGCCGGCAAGCTCTATTTGCTGCCGCTGATAGTAGCCCCCCTGTTACATCGGTTCCTGGATACTTTTGCCAGGCGCCTGAGCGCGCCACCGCTGGCCATGTCGATATTACTGGCAGGAGCCGTGTTGGCGTTATGGGCTTACCAGCCGTTACATTTCCATTACTGGGATGAACACAATATGCAGCAGGCCATGTTATTGGCACTGCTGGGGGTGTTCTCCTACTTGGCCGGGGTGGTCGCCAGCACACGCCTGCAGCATTGGCGGGGAAACCATCAACGTGCCGCTGCCGGCGCCTGGCTGCTGCTGGCGCTGGTATGGATCGTCACTGTCGCTTACCCCATGGCGTCCCTGCTGGCCATGGCGATGATCATGGCCGTGGCGACCTTATGGGACGTGCCCGCTACACAAACTTCGCCGCTAAAACAACGTTCCACGGTTGCAGCAGCCGGCGCTGCCAAATACCTGGTGTTTGTGATCACCCTGGAGCTAAGCCTGGTTATCTGGGACTATCAGGTCGACAGCCGCTGGGGATGGCAGTTGGCGGGTGCATGGATAACCGCGGCACTGGGCTGCTGGCTGGCATTTCGCCACCAATACCGCCTGTTTTGGCCGATAATGGCGCTGGTCTGTATTAACTTTGTCGCCGCTATCCTATGGCCGCCACTGGTGATTCACCCGATTCATAGCGCCGTGGTGGGGCTGTGCCTTGGGTGGACCTGTGGCTATTTGCTGCAGGGAGATCACAAGCCGAATCCCGTTGTCATGCTGGCACTGGCCGGTCCATGGTTTCTGGGGATGCTTGTGGGCTATTTGTTTTACGCCAATCTCGCTTACGCCCCATGGCGGGCAATTCTACTGCTGCCGCTGCTGGTATGGCTGGTGCGCAAAGCAGCGGCCGCTAAAACCGCCGCTCCCTGAGTATCACAGTGTCCCCGGCGCTGCGAACCACATCAAGCTGTCGAGCTACCGGAAAGATCAATGAGTTAATAGTAAGACCCTGATTTTAATATTAAAACTTTCGCCTAAGCGACGCGGTGACTGATCAATTCGTGGCACCTGGCCGTGGCTATAGGCGAATGGCATGAATTCAGATATATTGAACCAAAATACAATAGCGCCGGGCTTATAGCGCGGACTACGAATCCACCGAAACAACAAATAAAACAGGCAATTGTGGTCGAGGTCGGACTCGCCATTGGTATAAAATGGTGGCTATAGCGACAACAGTACGCAACGCCAAGCCGGTAGCCATATCTAGGGGGGCACCCGCAAAGGCCAGGTGGGGCACACGGGGGAATCGCGAATAACTAACATCACCCGATGGTCCGACCCTGATGGCGTACCTCGTCGCTAACAACAATGAGTGCAAAACATAAGCGTACCACTAGAGTTACTAGAGTAGAGGTATTAACCCATTCGCCGGCCGATTGAATCGAGACATTATCCGCCAGTAACATCCTGGGTCAGACAAATATCGCGGCAACAATAATCGGGGCCGTCCTGGACAACAGGATGCAACTTGTTCTGATGCCAACGTAAAAAATAAAACAACGGCAAAATCAAAATGGGAAACCGACCAATATTTCAAAACCAGGTTAAAAATAGGGCACGACTTGATGAGGTATACTCAAACCTTTTGCACAGCAAATCGAATATCGCGATAAGTCGAGAGCCGTAACACCTGATGGTGAACCGCAAATTAAACGTTAACTATTAATAGCCGAATAATTCAAACATCAGTACGCCGTGAAAAGTCCGTTAACCAAGAACTCCTTTAAACATATCATTTATATAACAGCCACGATTATCGTGGCATTGTTACTGATATCGGCGGTAGTTAACCTGCTGGTCGTCCGCTCCCACTACAAAAATTATGAAAACGAGCAAATTCGCGAGCAGCTGGAAAACAAGGCGCTGATCCTTGGCAAGCAACTACGGCTTTACCGGCAGATCATCAGCAACGTGGCGTCGGAATCCAATACCCGGGACATTATCACGTTTGGTGAACCCAACAGTGCCCACCAGTGGGCGCTGCAAATGCGCAAGTTCTTACCACAGGCCATTGGCGTGGCGCTGTTATCGAAAACCGGTAAAGTGTTGGGCGACCCGGTCACATTGCGCCTCGGGCCACAATGTCTAACGGATCTGACCCGGCTGTCGCAGGGCGAGCAGGTTGCACAGCCGCCCATCCACCGAGACATACCGGAATTGTCACATTTTGATTTGACCACGCCTATCTTCGACGAAGCCAACGAGCAAATCGGCATCCTGTTCGTCAGTTTCAGTCTTGATACGTTAAAGTCGACGCTACAGGAAAGTGTCAGCAAGGAACAGTTGATTCAATTACTTGATCACGACGGGGAACCCATCGCCGTCGCCGGTTCCATATCCACCGCCAGGGAACAATACAGCATCAGTATGGCAGTGCCGGAAAGCTCATGGACCATCAAGCTCACCGAGAACCTGGCATCGTCGCTGCCCATTTATTTGACGTTGAGTCTGTCCAACCTGGCAACATCCGTCATTGTTATTGCATTGATCTTTTTCTTCATCGCCTATGCCAGCCGCATCTTCAAAAATGATTTTGACAAGGTTAAGGCAAGACTGGCGCAAATATCCGAGGGACAGCTTGAGGAAGACAATTCCAATGTACAGCTCAGGGAAACCGCCGAAATACTGCCCTCCATCGAATACATCGCCAAGGACATCCAGAAAAAACAGCAAATGATCGCCAACCAGAGCTGGATCGACGAATTAACCGGCTTGCCCAACCGGCGGCATTTCAACAACGAATTCGTGCGCGCCTATAACCTGGCGCGGCGCGGCATTCCCATGGCGGTAGTATTGATCAACCTGGATAACTTTAAAACCCTGAACGTGAGCGCCGGTAAAACCGCCGGCGATCAGGCACTGAAGCTGCTGGCCAATACCCTGCAACAATATTGCCGTAAAACGGATTTCGCCGCGCGCCTGGGTGGTGATGAGTTCGCGTTGTTATTTCTGGATATGCAGCATGATAAAATCCGGCCATGTATTGAAAAACTGTCGGAAACCTTCCTGGAACAGCAGGAACGCCATCCGGCGGTGCCTGACGAATTCCGTTGCACCATCAGTTGTGGTTTTACGTTTATCAATGTGCACCGTGACTACAACGCCGCTGCGGTGCTCACCCGCGCGGAAAAAACACTGGTGACCGCCAAGGAACACGGCAAAAACTGTATTATGGAAGCGTAGTCAATGATTGTTATTTACGACCGCAAGGGACTTACTGAATTGCTGCGCATCGAAGCTAACACACTGGATGGCGCGGACTTGTGTGGCGTAAACCTTGAAAACGCCAACCTGGTGGAAATATCATTGCGCGGAAGCAACCTGCAAAATGCCAACCTGCGGGATGCGGACCTGCGGCTTGCCAATTTCACTGGCGCCGATCTTTCTGGCGCCGACCTGACGGGCGCCCAAATCGAAGGCGCGGTATTTACCAACACCCTGCTCACCGGTGCGCTGTTACCCATACGAACTGAATAATTTCCGCGCACGCGTCAGTTTCCTCGATGACAGCTCGATGCAGGCCTCCTACTGATAAGCGTTGTTTCCCGCGTTCTGCAAGCCCGTAATAACCGCAATAGACCTCATCCCGGCCCGCTCAAAGAGGTTTAGCGGTGTGGATGCGTGACATGGGCGTACCTTTTTCCAGAAAAGCATTGGTGAAAGCGGATATCATGCCGTCCGGCCCGGAAAGATATAAATCAATTTCCGTTTCCACGGGTGTGCGCCCCAGCACATAGCTACAGGCACTCTGATAATCGTTGCTGCCGTTTTCCAGCTGGTCCAGATGCAAGGGCCGGTAAATAAAGCTATCCAGGGCGTCCTCCCAGGAACGGCAATAATTTGCCTGGTAGTGGTCCTTGCCCTGCTCCACCAGCCAGAATAACTGCATGGACTGGGGAATATCCAGGGCGATGGCGTGTTCAATCAGGCTTTTCATGGGCGCAAAACCGATGTCCTGCGCCACCATCACCACCGGACGCCGTGAGGCTTCATCCAGGGTAAATTCACCGTAAGGACCTTCAATCTCCAGGCTGTCCCCGGATTTCAAATCATTAAATACATAGTCGGCAAACGGCTGCCCGTTACGTTGCACATGCACCTGGATAATCATACCGTTACAGGGACAACTGGCGATGTAACCGAAATAAGAATCGTGCGTGGCACTGGTGATTTTTATTGACTGGCCGGCGAGAAAACGCAGGGTTTGGGAACGCGGTGTACGCAGATACAATACGGCGTTATTAGCGTTGGGTTGCTCCAGTTTGGCGACTTTCACGGAGATACGTTGCAAGGGTATATCACTGGCGCCTGCCGCTTCGTTGGCTTCCACCACCAGATCGCTGCGGGCAGATACGGAACACAGTAAAACCGTATTGTTGAGTTTTTCCGCCTCTGGAATCACGTAATCATGAAAACGGTGCTCGGCCACATCGCCGGACACGATTCTCGCCTTGCATTCACCGCAACTGCCGGTGGCACAGTGATAACTAAGGCTGATCCCGGAGCGCAACGCCGCCTCGAGAATGGACTCGCCGGCCTCGCAATCAAACTCGTGGTCAGTGGGTTTAAGACGAACCGTGTAACTCATTGCTGCCGCCGCTGATCATGGTTTAGGTTATTCCTTGGTGGAGTCAAAACGCGCCAGCAACCACATGTGAATGTCATTGATGATACGGCGCTGGCTTTCATCACTGTAGTGCTGCATATCTCCCAGCTTTTCCAGTAAACCATTAATAATGTCCTCGTAATCGCGCGCCCGGGTCCGCTCCACGTTCAGGTCCACGCTTAACCGCCGGATCTTGGCCTGCAACACATCGGTCGGCGGCTGCACCAGGCTCTGTATACGCTCGCCGTAGGCCGAATCCTTGATAATATTGGCCCGCTCAACATCCGGGGACTCATTGAATGCCAGCCGCGGAAACTTGCTGCGCAGTATTTCCAGTTCAACCTGACCTTCAAACGTCACCAGATCCCCGCTACGAATGAGTTGCTGCATGCGGGCACGGCTGATTCCAAGGATGCGTGCCGCCTTGGCGACACTGACAAGTTTTGCCATCATCTGATCCGTCACTGTAGTGTTTGGCAAATTACCAGAGGCCCATAACGGCGTGTCAGGCCGGGCACCGCCGCCATTGGGCGCACCAAGCCATTAATAATTCGATAAAAATTCTAGTGTGGCGTTTTAGATGAAACGCTACACTGGTGCTAACCTAGCAGCTTGCCGGGAAACCATCAAACTAAAATCCGGTCTTAATGCTATAGCGATTAATCCGGCATCATTGTATTAATAATAGTGCATGCCACACGGGAACCAAGACACCCGTATCGTTGCCGGTACAGCCACCCCGGTACAACTACCATAGTGGCCATCGGTAATGATTTTATTGTGGGATAAGGTTTTATCTATGACACATCAAAATTGTGGCTATTGCCTGGGGTGTGGCTAATCACCCGCAACAAAGCGGGCGGCAAAAATGCTACACTAGGCATATCAAAACATTTACGGAAACGGAGTCAAATCATGAGCAGTTTACCGGCTTACAAAGATCAACTCAGCGATGAAATTTCCATTTCGCCAGCAGCCAAAGAAAAGCTGATTGAATTACTGGAATCTGAAGAAGATATCAACGGCGTACGGATCTTCGTGTCCGGTGGCGGTTGCGGTGGCATGACCTATGGTATGACCTTCGCCGAAGCACCATCCAAGTTCGACAGTGTTTATGATGATGACAAGCTCAAAGTCTATGTGGATGCGGTGGCGCTGAATTATCTCGAAGGCGTTGAAATTGATTATGTTCAACAAGGCCTGGGTGCCAGTTTTGTCTTCAAGAACGTGTTCGCGGCGACCGGCGGCAGCGGCGCCTGCAGCGCCTGCGGCGCGGCCGGCGGCGGCTGCTAACGATCACGGGAGACACCCTGGCAGACGCCCCGTCCAACAACCACAACTCCGGCAGCACCGCAACCATCGTTAAATCTGCAATTCCACGAATCCTGCTGGTGGCGCCACCCGACAGTTACCGGGTGGCGCCCTATATCGATGCCGCCAGGCAGTTGAACATTCCCATTGAAGTTGCCTCCAACGGCGAATACTCACTGGTGAGCGCCATTGCCTCCGGGTTGCACGTCAACTTCGACGACGCGAAGACCACCGTTGATACCATTGTAAACGCCGCCAGGCAACAGCCCTATAACGCCATTGTGGCGGCGGACGACATGGTGGTGGAAATCGCCGCCCGCGCGGCACAACAATTGGGCCTGCCCCACAATCCCCCCGAAGCCGTGCATTATACCCGCTGGAAACATAAGGCCCGCTCACGACTGCAAAGCGCCGGCCTGCCGGCTCCCGAACACCAAGTCATGGCCCTGCAGGATATTCAACAGGGACAACGGCCGGAGCTCGCTTATCCCTGCGTCATCAAACCCCTCAACCTTTCCGCCAGCCGCGGGGTCATTCGGGTCAACAACGATGAAGAATTAAAAACCGCGGCCAATACCCTGAAGCCCATCGTGGCGCTGTTACGGGAAGCCGAAGCCAGGACCCATGTACTCGTGGAACAGTATATTGAAGGTCCGGAAATTGCCGTGGAAGGATTCCTGCGTGACGGTCGATTATTGCCCATCACGGTATTCGATAAACCGGACCCCTTACAAGGTCCGTTTTTTGAAGAAACCTATTACGTCACCCCCAGCCGGCACCCGCCGGAACTCATTGACCGAGCCATGAACATCGTGGAACTGGCTTGCCGGGCTTATGGCCTGCAAACGGGACCAGTACACGCCGAACTCAGGTTGCATGACGGCGAACCCTGGATTATTGAAATCGCTGCCCGCACGATTGGTGGTGAATGCGCCCGTTTGCTGGAATACGCCAGCGGTTTCAGCCTGGAGTCACTGGTAATCCAGTATGCGATGGGTGAAACACCGGATATCGGCCACTTTACCGGGGCGGCGGGCGTGTTAATGATACCCACCCCACGTTCGGGCATACTGCGGCGGGTGGAAGGCATATTGCGCGCCCAGAAAGTCCCGGGCATTGATGCCGTGCATATCGCCATTCGGGAAGGTCATGAGTTGAAAACACTGCCCGAAGGTGCCAGCTACCTTGGTTTTATGTTTGCCTCCGGCAACACTCCCGGCGAAGTGGAACACGCGTTGCGCACGTCCCATGGCGAATTGAATATTGTGGTGGATCCGTTATGGCGTATCGAAGGTGAACCGGTCGCTGTCCGCTAATAACCCGGCCATTGATTCGGCTGGATGCTAAAAGGATTATCAACCGCTAAACGTCCGGAAAATCTTTACCGGGGGGGACAAGAGATTTCAAAAGAGGCTCTGCACCTTCGCGCTTTACGTTTAACGGTTATAATATATAAAGCCACGGCACGTCCGCGCGAAGCTTATTTCTTACCACCGCCACCGGCGGCGCGGAATCCTTCCGGCAGGTTACCGTAATCCCCCTCACCGAACAGGAAACCCACCATGTGTTTTTCGATGAGCTCCAGGTTATCGGGATCGGCAGTACTCAAGCCGTTTTCGTTGATGATGGTGGTCAGGCGTTCCAGCCATTGCTGCCAGCCTTCCCGGGACACGTTTTCATAGATACGCTGACCCAGCTCGCCGGGATGCGGCGGCTTGTCCAACCCTTCGGCTTCCTTTTTCAATACGACACACTGGACCATTCTTGTCATGGCATTCACCCGCTGCACAATTTAATAAGCATAGAACAAAATTATATCGAACTGTTGATTTGCATCACAACACATGACCGGCGGCAATCCTGCTGACGCTATTTCTCTTTATCGTCCGGATTTTCCGGATCACTGGATTTTTTGTCACCCTGACCACCTTCCTGCTGATCACCACCGGAATCCCCCTGCTGTTCTTCCGGAAATGGCTCAAATTCGGGATGGGGCTCCTGCTCGTCATCGTCTTCTTCATCCTCGATACGATCCAGTTCCGCGTCCATTTCCTCCTCAGTCAGATCCCGGTATTCACTATCATCTGCGTTGTCACCAAAATCCTCGGTCTCGGCCTCATCAGTTCCGGCACCGCCGGCGTATTGCGCCTGGGCTTGCGCCGTATCCTGTTCGCGCGCCGATTCTGGTTTTACATAGAGCCTTGAAAAAACCAGCCCCATTTCAAACAACGCCCACATGGGCAACGCCAGCAGGGTTTGAGAAATCACGTCCGGGGGGGTAAGCAACATGCCGATTACAAACGCAAACACAATAACATAAGGCCGTTTGGCTGCCAGGCTCTCCGCGCTGGTGATGCCGGTCCAGATGACCAGAATGGTGGCTATGGGTACTTCAAATGCCACGCCGAACGCAAAAAACATTTTTAGCACGAAGTCCAGGTACTTGCTGATATCGGTCATCACCGCAACGCCCTCGGGCGCCACCTTGGTGAGAAAACCGAACACCAGGGGAAACACCACGTAGTAGGCAAATATAGCCCCCAGGTAAAACAGCACGGTACTGCTGAACAACAACGGGTACACCAGTTTGCGTTCATGCTGATACAAACCCGGCGCGATAAACGCCCACAACTGATACAGCAGATACGGTACACAGATAAAAATGGAGACCACCAGGGTCAGCTTAAACGGCGTCAGAAACGGCGACGCCACTTCGGTGGCGATCATACTGGTGCCCTGCGGCATGTGACGTAATAAGGGCTCGGCAATGAACGTATAAAGGTCATTAGCGAAAGAGAATAACGCTAAAAACACCACGATCACCGCCAGTACGCAACGCAGCAACCGGTCTCGCAGTTCAATCAGGTGCGCGACAAAGGGTTGTTCTTGCGGAGGTGGAAACTGTTGTGGTTTTGTCATTCAATAACATTCACTGGCGATTGCCTTGCTGCGCCCGACACAGGTTGTGGACGTTCCATGAATTCAGCGAATTAATCTTTTTGGCGGTCACGGCTGTCGTCGGTATTTTCAGGCTCGACATTGTCATCAGGCACTGGATCAGCTGAATCGGAAGCTTGCGTTCGTTGCCGGTTGTCACCTTGCGAGTGTTGCGGCTTGTGATCATCGTCAGCCGATGGCTGGCGGCCGCCTTCAAGCTCAGGCGTGGCGGCGGTATCCTTGTCCAGTTTCGCGCCCACGGAAACGGTTTTACGCGACTCATCCACCGTGTGTTCGATGATTTCATGCACGTCCTTAATCTTGGATTGTTCCTCAACCAGCCGTTTGAGTTCTTCGGCCTTGACCACTTCACGGTTGAAATCATCCTGCACGCTGGATACAAATTTGCGGGCCTTGCCGAGCCAGAAACCCAGCGTCCGGGCAACCGCCGGCAGGCGTTCCGGCCCAATGACCAGTAACGCCACGATGGCAATAATCGTGAGTTCCCAGAATCCAATGTCAAACATAATAATGCTGCGATGTGAGCTGTGGGTTTATACGCCGGCCCTGTCGATACCGCCTTGATAGCGACATGGTAACATGTCGCGCCTGTGCCCTGTTATCGTGTGCCCCGGTGTTGATGGTGGCACCGGCTGTGTCGACCATCAGGTTCCAGTTTAAAAGCCCTCGCAATCAGTGGTTGTCGTCCGAGAAGTTCTTTGTTCACCGGGTTCACCATAATAGACGGACGTCGCAAACCGCCGATGGGTGACGGTTTCATACTTATACCTTGTCTTTTTCCTTATCGGTAACCTCGCCTTCAATGACATCATCGTCACCGGCTTTTTTATCAAGCTTGGCGCCGCTGCCCTTTTTATCTTCTTCGCCATCCTTGACGGCGCTGCGAAAACCCTTGATCGCCTCGCCCAGATCGCTGCCCACATTACGCAGACGCTTGGCGCCAAACAGCACCAGGACGATCGCCAATATAATTAATAATTGCCAAATACTGATTCCCATGTAGATCTCCGCTTCATATAAAACGCTTCATATAAAATAAGTTTAGCCGGGTATTGTTATGCAAAACCGGGCAAACTTCCACCACCCATCAGGTGGATGTGTAAATGATAAACTTCCTGCCCGCCACCGGGTCCGGTATTAATCACCGCACGAAACCCATTATCCAATCCCTGTTGCTTGGCGATTTGCGGCAGTAACCGCATCATTTTGGCGATCAACCCGTCATGGATGGTATCCAGTTCCGCCAGACTGGCAATATGCTGGCGCGGGATCATCAGCAAATGCACATCGGCTTTGGGGTAAATATCTTTAAATACAACGACCTGATCGTCTTCGTAAACCTTGTCCGAAGCCAATGTTCCATCGGCGACTTTGCAGAAAAGACAATCGCTCATGACGATTTACCCCGCGCTGCTTTTTCAGCATGGCCGGAGGTACCGAACCGGCGCTCCAGTTCATTGAGTACGTCCTGAGGCTGCAAATCCTGCTGCGCCAGCAATATCAGGGTAT
>JASFOJ010000075.1:0-21558 GCA_050116575.1 Gammaproteobacteria bacterium
CCAATACCGCCAAACGGTCCATTTCCTTTAAGAATATAACATGGCGAAGTAACGAAGAGGTGGCGATAGTAACCAGCCCCTATCGAGCGGTATTGGAATTAAAAAACAATAAAGGTACGCAAAATATCAGCGCCGACGCGAGTATAAGAATTCACTCCGTCGGGCATTCATTACGTATATCCAGCGTGCATCTGGTTAATTCCAAGGTAAATGTGCAAACGCCTGATATGCTATCCGCATCTTTAAATAAAAAATCAATCACCGATCAGTCGCGCAACGCCAAGCGTCCTACACCCGCACAGTTGCAGTATATCACTACCCAACTGATAACAGCATACGAAGCAGGTGATATTAATAAATTCTCATCATTGTTCGCGGAAGATGTTAAGTCCAATGATCGGCTTGATCGAGCGGGATTGATGAAAGATTATCAGCAATTGTTCAATACGTCATCTGACCGTCAAATGTTTATTCAGAATATGCATTGGCAAAACGAGCCCATTGGCGCAAAAGGTACCGGTGACCTCCAAGTAATGGTGCTTTCGGAAAACGGCAGTGACGTGTATTCAATGGAAGGTAAAATCGAAATTGTGGCACAGCGCCGTAACAACAAGGTTTTGATCACCCACCTTTATCATATCGAACGGCAAAAATAACGGGATCATCGCCACTATATACGTTAATCAACTGTGATCCGCAAAATACGGATAGATATCGCGAAAAATACCGGAACTAAAATCAGTGCTATAGTGTAGTAAGTTAAATTGCCCCTGACCACAGTGCCAGTAACCGGATCAGTCCGTGAGTCCTTTAAACACCCCGTATAATAAGTGTTAACTTTCGGCTATAACTTATTGTTTTATATGCCTAATAATCCCTGTGGCATCATATCGGGGGTGCGGGCCAATATACTCCAACTTGTTGAATTCGTTCACACAATACCCCCATATCTCATAAAGCTTGTCCGGTTTTAGCCGATATTAACAAGGTAGCAATTTTATTCTTCTAAACAATTTTTCTAGCCCACAAAATTTTTCCGTATGTCGAGCGCCGCCACAGAACAAATAACCCTGGATTCGGGGGAAATTAGTATTCGTCCCACCGAAAATCATCTAAATAACATCACGCTGGAATTGCTTCAAAATAACAAGTCAAAAAAATTGCAAAGACTGTTTCGAGTTTATGACGACAAGATACTAGCAATCACCGAAAAATCCGGGAAAAAAAAATCCACTACACTGATCAACTTGATCATGTTGGATGAATCACCTAAACGAAAACGCGGTATTAACATGGCTTATTTTTTTACCGCTGTTGGATTTGGCGTGGCCGCTTTTATTACTTACTACCTAAAGACCCATGGCGTGAGTTTCCTGTCCAGCCCCTACGTCTATGCCGTTATCGGATCATTGGCTTTAATTGCGATACTTCTTTTTGGCTTGATGGCCAAAAACGTCCAGAATTCGTCAATATTCGTTACCCGGCACGGCCGTGTTCCAGCCGTGGAATTTTTTCACAATAACCCGGACAAAACGCAATATCAGGGCGTTATATCCCAACTGATGGAGAAAATAGCGGCCGTGCAGGCACGCTATCCTATCCCTGAGGCCAAATTGCTTCCTGCGGAACTGGGCGAGCATCGGCGTTTACGTGATGAAGGCTTTATCAGCAGCGAGCAATACAACATGGCTAAAGCCAGGATACTTGGCCGGCACGCTTCCTAGTATCTTGAGCTATCGATTATATGACGTTGCGTTTCGCCTTCCGCTATAAGTTGCTGCTGTCGGTGATGATTGCGTGAGTGTGGCAACGATGTACTACCAGCGGCATTTTTAACTGTTCAAATCCACCCAAAATCCAAAGATTTTCATTTAAAAGTGATGGTAAGTTTCATGGAAGGAATAGCCCATTGAAAATTTGGTCGGGGCGAGAGGATTTGAACCTCCGACCCCCACAACCCCATTGTGGTGCGCTACCAGGCTGCGCTACGCCCCGACTGACTTTTCAATTTAGCTGGAATGAGCTGCTGCAGAACACGCGTATTCTACACCAGATAAGAAAAAGAATACATGATGAACCTGCTTAATGGCTGCTGATTAACGATTAAGGATTTCCAGGACGCTCTCCAGGTCGCGGATCATTTCGCGAATTACCTCTTTATTTTTATTTTCCGGGTCATTACCGTCACCGTCCGCCAGCTTTTGCCGAGCGCCACCGATCGTGAAGCCGTGTTCGTACAGCAGGCTCCTGATCTGGCGGATCATCAGCACATCGTGTCGCTGGTAGTAGCGGCGGTTGCCCCGCCGTTTAACCGGTTTGAGTTGCGGGAATTCCTGTTCCCAGTAGCGCAATACGTGCGGCTTTACCCCACACAGATCACTGACCTCCCCGATCGTGAAATAGCGCTTACCCGGTATTGTCGGTAATTCGTTATTGTTGCTCGCTTCCAGCATACGCCTCCACCCTAGCTTTTAATTTTTGGCCAGGGCGAAACGTGACCACCCGGCGAGCGGTGATGGGAATTTCTTCGCCGGTTTTTGGGTTGCGTCCAGGCCGTTCGTTTTTATTACGTAAATCAAAGTTACCAAAGCCTGATAATTTCACCTGACGACCACCTTCCAGGGCTTCGCTAATTTCAGCAAAGAAGGCTTCGACAATTTCCTTGGCTTCGCGTTTGTTCAGACCAAGCTCTTCGTAGAGTTTTTCCGCCATTTCGGCTTTTGTTAAGGCCATATTTTTCTCTCACCTAGTTTCTTAATGTTGCACCGAGTTCCCGGTTAAGGGTGGACAATATCTCTTCAATAGCGACATCAACATCCTGATCCGTCAAAGTTCGGGTGTGATCTTGCAAGGTTAGACTAAAAGCCAGACTTTTTCTACCTGAATCAATACCTTTGCCCCGATATACATCAAAAAGCTTTAAGTTTGCCAGCAGAGTTGTTGATACACGGTGAATACAATCGTTGACAGCCTGTGCCGTGACGTTTTCGTCCACAACGATCGCCAGATCACGCTTGATGGACGGAAATTTCGGGATTTCTTGAAAATGAGGAATAACCCGCTGTGTCACGGCGGCTAATTTAAGCTCGAACAGGTAAACCGATTGGGACACATCGAGTTTTGCGCTAATCGCCGGATGCAAGGCGCCAACCCATCCAATCTCCTGTTCACTCTCCTCAGACTTATTGTCGGCATCTTTTTGATTTAATTGAATGTGTCGAACAATTTTTGCTGTCTGTCCGGGGTGCAGCACCGGGTGCTTATCGGCTCTGAAAATAAAGCTCGCTGGTTGACCTGTCAATGCGAGAATAGCTTCCACATCCGACTTTATATCATAAAAATCGATATCTGTGTTTTTCTGGCCCCATTGCAACGGAACTGCGCCACCGGTGACGACACCGGCAATCATTGGCTCCTGGTTTAATCCGCCGTCTGTTTGCTGAAACCGTAATCCGGTCTCAAACAGACGAACCGTGGTTTGCTGGCGATTCAGGTTATGGGCCACGGCGTTAATCAAACCCGACCACAATGTGGTACGCATTTCGGACATTTCAGCGGAAATGGGATTGGCCAGCTGAATGGGACGGGCACCGGCCAGCAAAAGCTGCTGCATCTTCGGGTCCACAAAGCTGTAGGTGATGGCTTCCTGGTAACCACGGTCCACGAGCGCCGCCTGGAGGCGCTCGACAGAAATTGTTGATTCCGGGTTCGGAGACATGACCGACGGTGCCTGGGGATAGGCAATTGGAATATTATCGTAACCGTAGATACGCGCCACCTCTTCGATCAGGTCTTCTTCACGCTCTATGTCAAAACGAAAACTGGGTGGCGTAACCGTCCAGGCTCCTTTCTGCTCGACGTGCTCCATTTCGAGACGATAAAGAATGTCGTCAACGTCCGACTTTTCCAGCGCGATCCCCAACACTTTTTCCAGTCGCGCATGGCGAAGCAATACGGCGGAGCGTTGAGGTACATAGTCATCGATGTGTTTGATGATAACCGGTCCGGGCTCCCCGCCGACGATGTCCAGTAACAACGACGTTGCCCGCTCAATAGCAAATTCCTGCAAGGCCGGATCGACGCCACGCTCAAAGCGGTGTGATGAGTCGGTGTGTAACCCATACCGGCGGGCGCGCCCCGCAATACAGGTGGGAGAGAAATATGCGCTTTCCAGAAATAGATGGCGGGTCTGGTCGCCGACCGCCGAGTCACTGCCACCCATGATGCCGGCCAGGGCAACGGGGCCGTTGCTGTCGGCGATAACCAGCGTGCCTTCCTCCAGTGACAAGGATTGACCGTCGAGCAATGTGATGTTTTCTGCCTGTTTGGCCGGGCGCACATTGATTGCCCCATCCAATTTATCCAGATCGAAGGCGTGCATGGGCTGACCCAGTTCAAGCAGCACGTAATTGGTCACGTCGACGACGGGACCGAGGCTGCGCAGGCCACTGCGCCGCAGACGTTCCTGCATCCAGATGGGGGTAGCCGCCATCGGATTGATATTGCGAATGACACGGCCTGCGTAGCGCGGACATTCGGGTTTCGCGGTGATCTCAACGGAGAAGGTATCATCGATGGCCGGTGCCACGGGCGCGGTATGGCAAGGCGTAACCGTGGCTTTATTCAGTACGGCGACTTCCCGCGCGATCCCGGCGATGCTCAGGCAGTCACCGCGGTTGGGTGTCAGACTCAATTCGATACTGGTATCGTTCAACTGCAGGTATTCGCTGATCGCTGCGCCCACTGGCGCATCCTGCGGCAACGTCATTAAACCGTCTGCCTGTTCCGCCATGCCCAGTTCCTTGGCAGAACACAACATCCCCGCCGACGGAACACCGCGTAACTTGGCTTTTTTAATTTTAAAGTTACCTGGCAATACGGCCCCAACCAGAGCCACGGGATATTTACCCTTCTCGGTCACGTTCGCGGCGCCGCACACGATCTGCAATGTGTCCCCCTGTCCAGCATCCACCTTACATACTTTTAATTTATCCGCATCGGGATGCTTGTCAATCGCGGTTACTTCACCGACGACCACGGCGTTCAATTCGGCAGCCACCGGCTCAACGGCCTCCACTTCCAAACCCGCCATAGTGAGTTGGTCTGCCAGTTGATGTGCTGTAACCGGTGGATTAACCCACTCGCGTAACCATTGCTCGCTAAATTTCATATGGACTACATCTTAGATGATTATTGTTATTCGCGCGACGAAAAAATCTAAAAATAAAATATTTTTCAGAATTCTTTACCTTTACAGGGAAAAAATACTTGTTCTCAACACCGGCAGCAAACCCCGTCGTATCTTGGTGGCGTAAAAAATGCCTATTTTTTAGCTACAAAACGCGTATTGTAAAGAATCCTGACACAGCAATTATTGCTCCAGGAAAGTGATTTCACAGTTGCATTAATCACTCTTTTTCCAGGTATGATTAACGACGTTAGCGAAATTGCTCCAGAAAACGCAAATCGTTTTCAAAATACAGGCGCAAATCACTGACGCCATAGCGCAACATGGCCAGGCGTTCCACGCCGATACCAAACGCCAATCCCGTATATTTTTCGCTATCGACATCCACGTGCTTGAACACATTGGGGTGTACCATGCCACAGCCCAATATTTCCAACCAACCGGTATGGCTGCACACACGGCAACCCGCGCCATTGCAGTGGACACATTGAATGTCCGCTTCAGCGGATGGTTCGGTAAAAGGAAAATAGGACGGGCGAAATCGTACTGCCAATTCCCGTTCGAAAAATCGGCGTAAAAATTCATCCAGAATGCCTTTTAACTGGGCGAAACTGACATCTTCATCCACCAACAAACCCTCGATCTGATGAAACATGGGCGTATGGGTCAGATCGGAGTCGCAACGGTATACGCGTCCCGGCGCGATGACGCGCAACGGCGGTTTCTTTTCCTGCATAACGCGGATCTGTACCGGTGAGGTGTGTGTGCGCAGTACCGTGTGATTGTCAAAATAGAACGTATCATGCATAGCCCGCGCCGGATGAGATTCGGGAATATTCAGCGCCTCAAAGTTGTGATAATCGTCCTCGATTTCCGGCCCTTCGGCCACTTCAAAGCCCAATTGGGAAAACAGTTTTTCGATGCGTTGCAGCGTCATGGTCACCGGATGCAGGCCACCTGTGGCTTGACCTCGTCCCGGCAAGGTCACGTCCACCGCTTCTGCCGCCAGTTTGGCGTCCAGCGCTTCCTTTTCCAATGCTTCTTTTCTAGTCTCGATGGCGCCCTGGATCGCCTGTTTGGCCAAATTTATTTGTTTACCGGCTTCCTTGCGTTGTTCGGGCGGCAGCTTACCCAGCCCTTGCATGCGTTGGGTGATATCGCCTTTCTTACCCATATAGGCAACGCGCAATTCATCCAACGCTTTCAGATCTGGCGCGCTCTCAATGGCTTTTGTCGCGTCGTTGACAAGTTTTTCCAGTGCATCTGCCACGAATTTAATAACTCCAAAAATGTTTTAGTTTTGTTATCGCGCCGTTTTGCGGGTGCTATAGTGGCACGGAATGACCTTGTATCGCCTGCACGGCAGGCTCCTACACCACTCGCTTATGCCGTGCGTGCCGATTGTTCGTCTGCAACACCATAGGCAGCGTGTGGTGCGCATCGAGACTGTAAAATATCTGTTTCAGGGTGCTGCTGTACCCAACGGGCATAAAATACACCAAGCGCACTAGCGGCAATTTTAACCTCGTAAACAAAAAAGGGGACCGACCCTGAGGCCTCCCCTTTTTTGATCTGAGTTCCAGGTTGCTACCGTTTTGCAAAGCCGGTTTTGAAAACCGGCAACGTTACCGTCATTAACCTGTCAGACTGGCTTTGGCTTGCTCAGCCAATTGCGCGAAGGCCTCTTTTTCATAAACGGCGATATCCGCCAAGACCTTACGATCGATCTCGATGGATGCCTTTTTAAGCCCGCTGATAAATCGGCTGTAAGACAAACCGTGCTCGCGCGCGGCAGCGTTGATACGGGCAATCCATAATGCCCGGAACTGGCGCTTGCGCTGACGTCTATCGCGATAGGCGTATTGCCCGGCCTTGGTGACCGCTTGCGCTGCCACCCGGAAAACATTTTTACGCCGACCGTAATAGCCCTTCGCCTTTGAAATAACTTTTTTATGTCTGGCTCGCGCCGTGACACCGCGTTTAACTCTTGCCATTGTTCTAACCTCGTCTCAATTTATTTGTACGGTAACATGCGACTGATCATGCGAGTATCCACATCGGCCACCAGCGTGGGCGTGCGAAGTTGTCTCTTCCGCTTGGTGCTTTTCTTGGTCAGAATATGACGGCGGTGGGACTGGTTGCGTTTGAAGCCACCAGAGGCTGAACGGCGAAACCGCTTGGCGGCGCCGCGATTGGTCTTGATTTTCGGCATCTTCCTATACTCCTAGTTTTTTAAAGTTGCGTTTTTGTTTAACTACGTCGTCGCGTACGTTTTAATGGACGGGAGATTCAAGTTGCCAAGCTCAATCTACCGTAGTACGCCCTTTTTTTGCCCTTTACGGCAATTGTATTGATGGTACAGTCTTAACTTACCGCTTGGGAGCAACCAACATCGTCAGTACACGCCCTTCCATCCTGGGAAACTGCTCCACAGTTCCCAGATCTCCCAGGTCTGCCTCGACACGCTTTAATAAATCCATGCCCAGTTCCTGGTGTGCCATTTCACGGCCCCGAAATCGCAGCGTTACCTTGACTCGGTCACCGTGTGTCAGGAAACGTTTGAGGTTACGCAGTTTGACATCGTAATCCCCTTTTTCCGTTCCCGGTCGAAACTTGATTTCCTTAACGTGGACCTGCTGTTGTTTCTTCTTTGCCGCGTGTTTTTTCTTGCTCTCTGCATACAGAAATTTGCCGTGGTCCATGATACGACATACCGGCGGGTCGGCATTGGGAACCATCTCAACCAGATCCAATCCGGCGTCTTCAGCCATCTCCAGCGCTTCCTTGATGGGCGTGACACCAATTTGTTGTCCATCTTCTCCAATGAGCCGCACCTCAGGTGCAGTAATATTGTCGTTCATCCGAACGTTTTTATCAGCGGCGATATGTTAGTCCTCCATAGTCTGGCGCCCACGGCTCGCAATTTCCGCAAGAAGGCCATCTGTTACAGCCGACAGCGATATGCTGCCGAGATCCTTCCCGCCACGAGTCCGAACGGCTACCGTTTGATTTTCCTGTTCCCGGTCACCCACTACCAGCAGGTAGGGAACCTTTTGCAGGGTATGCTCGCGAATTTTAAAGCCGATTTTCTCATTTCTCAAGTCAGATTTGACCCGCAGGCCCCTATTTCGCAAGGAATTTTCAATTTCCCGCACATAATCCGACTGACGGTCGGTAATACTCATGACCACCGCCTGCCAGGGCGCCAGCCAGGCGGGAAACGCACCGGCATGGTGCTCTATCAGGATACCGATAAACCGCTCCATGGAGCCCAAAATCGCCCGGTGCAGCATCACGGGCACCTGCTTGCTGCCGTCCTCCGCGATATAGTGGGCATCCAGTCGTCCCGGCATGGAAAAATCTACCTGAATGGTGCCGCACTGCCACACCCGGTCCAGGCAGTCGCGCAGGGAGAATTCAATTTTCGGACCATAAAAGGCCCCCTCGCCCGGCTGCAGCTCCCAATCCAGTTTTTTCGCATTGAGCGCCTGCTCCAGGGCGTGTTCCGCCTTGGTCCATACTTCATCGGAACCCACCCGTTTTTCGGGGCGGGTGGACAGTTTGACAATAATGTCGCTGAAACCGAAATCGTCATAGACCTGGTATAACAGGTCTATGAAGGCTGACACCTCTTCTTGGATCTGGTCCTCGGTACAAAATATGTGAGCATCGTCCTGCACGAAATTGCGCAGGCGCATGAGGCCGTGCAAGGTACCGGACGGTTCATTGCGGTGACAAGAGCCGAATTCCGCCATGCGCAACGGCAGGTCCCGATAGCTTTTCAGGCCCTGGTTGAAAATCTGCACGTGGCAGGGACAGTTCATGGGTTTGACCGCATAGTCCCGGTTTTCCGAATGGGTGGTAAACATCTCGTCACCGAACTTATCCCAGTGACCGGATTTTTCCCACAATACCCGGTCTACCATCTGCGGGGTATGCACCTCGTCGTACCCATGATGGCGCAAGGTTTCACGAATATATTGCTGGACAATGTTATAAATGGTCCAGCCATTATGGTGCCAGAAAATCATCCCCGGCGATTCTTCCTGGGTATGAAACAGGTCCAGTTGCCGCGACAGTTTGCGGTGGTCGCGTTTTTCCGCTTCTTCCAGGCGGTGCAGATAGTCTTTCAGGTCCTGCTTGCTGGTCCACGCGGTGCCGTAAATGCGTTGCAGCATTTCATTGTTGGAGTCACCGCGCCAGTACGCGCCGGCCAGTTTCATCAACTTGAAAGCCTTGAGTTTGCCCGTGGACGGCACATGGGGCCCGCGGCAAAGATCGGTAAAATTCCCCTGCGAATACAGCGATAACTGCTCACCCTTGGGAATATCCTCGATGATTTGCGCCTTGTATTCCTCGCCCATATTGCGGAAAAAGGAAATCGCCTCGTCGCGCGGCATCACCGACCGCGACACCTTGAAGTTCTTTTTCGCCAGTTCCTTCATGCGCTTTTCGATCTTCTGCAGATCCTCCGGCGTAAAGGTTTCGTCATAGGCGATATCATAGTAGAAACCGTCCTCCACCACCGGGCCAATGGTGATCTGCGCATCCGGATACAGCTCCTTGATGGCCTGCGCCAGCAAATGGGCCGTGGAATGGCGGATGATTTCCAGCGCGTCGGGGTCTTTATCCGTGACGATGCTAAGATTCGTGTCATTTTCGACGACATAGGACGTGTCCACCAGCTTGTCATTCACCTTGCCCGCAATGGCGGCCTTGGCCAGACCGGGGCCGATAGACTCGGCAATGTCAAATACGGATACGGGATGATCGTAACTACGCTGGGAACCGTCGGGAAGTGTAACAACAGGCATGATTTATTCCTTTTCAGTGGTGATCCATACGAGAGACCACTTGATCGTTTATTTAAGTTCGTAGTTCGTATGCCGGTTTGCTAACCGGATCATTCGTTAATTTGTGGACAGCAAATATAACAAACCTTGAGATATCTGACAATTATCTTGCCGCTAGTTCACGTGGTGACTCTTAAAACCGCCAAGTGGACCCAAAACTTGATACAAAAAGCTTCCTTATACTAGCATACTAGCGCGTCGGCGCGGTTTTTCTAAAATGCTCTTTATTACACGCCCACGAATGCAGGTTAAAGCGGCTAATGATGGTACACAGTTTGCGGTAGTGCGCAACGCTGCCGGACAACCCATCGATACCGACGGTAACGTCATTAGCGAAACAGATTATAACAACCTGCAATTTATTGATCAGCGCCCTCCGCTGGTCGGGGGCGGTGCCGCCCAGGCCGCTACAGTCCTCTGGTGCAGATCATAACCGGTGATCAGATGCGAATCGCCCATCCAATAACAACCCCAACACTGGATCACACTCAGTTACTCACTGATGGCGAAAAGCGTTTGATTATCGAATGGATTGACAATGGAGAGCAGGTTTTTAACGATCCGAATGATGCTGCTGTTCAGTGAACTTTGTAAAATAAAAAAAACGCCGCTTAAAGTGAGCGGCGTTTTTTGTAACGGGCATAGTCAAACTTTAGTTCATTGAGGGACGATAACCACCTGCCAATGTTCCACCGTCTTCGCCGGAAGGAATACTCCAAGTAAGTGTGCCCGCCGCATTCATATTACCCACGAATATAAGAGTCTTGCCCGCGAGATCAGTATGTAGATTAGCAACTTCGGCATCTAATTCCGGAGTGCTGCAAGCTGTAGTTGGAGTGTCGTCGTTACCATAAAACGTCACTGTCAGCTGCGCAGTATCCGCAGCATCCTCTCCGCCGTCAACTTTTGCGTAGCCCACAGTTTTCACGATACCGTTGCAGGTAGATGCCTCATCCGCTCCACTAACGCCCGGAATATCGGTAGCATTGTCAGGAAATGCCCGATCAGTAACTCCCAATTCCGCCAATCCTAACTGAAAAGGACGTATTGCGTTAACTGCCTGAACAGCTTTGGAACGGATGGCATATTTTTGATATTGCGGAATAGCAACCGCAGCTAAAATCCCGATAATCGCAATAACGATCATCAGTTCGATTAGGGTAAAACCTATAGTACGTTTGTCGAGTCTTTGCATCTTCATCATTTACTCCTTTAATTCACTAAGTGACGGCGTGGTTAGTGGTTTATCTATGTTGCGATCGACAGCACGGAGTGAGATGAATAAATTAGTGCGCCTGGGTCAGCGCATCCACACTGGCATGTGAACATTGACTCATTGGTAAGTAACATAGCGCTCCCTGATACTTCATTCCTGAAGACTATGTGGTCCTGTTTCACCGTGTTTCCGTACTTCAGCTCCCCCCTGTCTCTCCCAATACAGCTTTTGTTGTGTGTTAACTATACAATTATTTGTCCGGTCCATGCACGTGAATTTGCGGTTATCTAACGACCTTGCCGAACTTTATAATACATACTGCTAAATGTTTAATTCAAAATCCTGTTTACTGAATAACCATTTATACGTACGAAGTGAAAAATACCACAGGTATTTTAGTGACACAATAACGGGCAATTCGCCAAGGATATTAACTGAACTGGTTGAGATTACCAAGCCTGTCTTATTTCGATGACCAGGATGTTATCCCGGCGATGCACCTGATTCGAATATCGCCGTAGTGGTCTTTCTAAAGAGGTTGTTAAGCTTAGCGGGGTTTTAGGGTGGTTAAAAGATAGCCAAATGGCGGATCATATTGATTTCATAGCCCACCAAACCGACATATATGACCAGGCTTGCCACCAACAATTGATAGCAACTCACACGATTAAATAACCGGTGGCGCTTATGCATGATGAAGAACAGGATGCTGAAGCCGGTAATGAAAAACTTTACCGCCAGGAATGCGTACAGATCAATATTCATCAAATACGCCAGCAACGGATTCAACTCTTCACTGCCGTTTTCCAACAGTAATGTTGTAAAGAACGCATCAATCACAGATAACGTCATCAACGCCATGGCCAGGTAGAACAATACCGGTTCATGCACGTCAACATAAACGGCCGCATCCTGATCTATTTGCCGTCGAAGATGGCGCCGGCGGTTACGGTAGATTGAATACAACGCGGCTTTACGGTTATTGCGTCTTCTTTCCGTCCGCGTTACCCGCCGCTCTGCCGGCGGCACTGTGTTTCCTATCACCCCTTGATGCATTTCCCTGAATCCCTGTCCGTTAACGTTAACCTTAGTTATTTGGGTGTTTTATTATTGTTAATTTACATCCTATAAAAGTGAATACGCATTGACTATTCGCATATTTACCAATCAAATAAACCACGGCATGTTTTTCGACGTGTAATTTTACCAGCAAATTTGTCGGTTGGGACCTATCGGCTACTTATATAAAACGTTTCTAATTTTCGTTTTACGGAAAACCCGCACCGAGTCATTACCTAAGTAGTACGTAACATAAATAATTAGCTCGGCGAGACAACTGTGCCATTTAATTGTAACTGGGCCGTTGTGCAGAGAGGCGAAAAACCATGGAAATGACCGCAACCGATATGGTTATTGTTTGTACACAGGCAACACGCGCGAGACCATCTTCCCCAACGAGTTATTTGTGAATACCCGGTATGGACCGTCGAAAGTAAAGTGAGGTATATAAAGTGCGGATTAAAGGTACTGAGCAAGGTAAAAAAAGAATGGTAGGCGCGAGTGGATTCGAACCACCGACCCCCACCATGTCAAGGTGATGCTCTAACCAACTGAGCTACGCGCCTATTTCGTATCCAGCGAGGGAAGGCAAAGATACTTGATTCTGCCCTGTATTGGCAAGCTTTTAGGGCAACTTTTTGAAAAATACAGGCTAAACGGTTTCGGCACCAAACGCCGCCTTGCGGATGTGCTCGATTTGATCACGGATCTGCGCCGCTTCCTCGAATTCCAGGTTCTGGGCATGCTGGTACATTTCGTCTTCCAGGGATTTGATTTTCTTTTCCAGTTGCTTGGGCGACAATGACGCATATTCCAGCGTCTCCTCGGCCACTTTGGCGTAGCGCACCGGTTGCCCTTTTTGGGCGGCGTAAGCCCCTTCCATGATATCCGCCACCGCCTTTTGGATGGTTTTTGGCGTAATATGATGGTCTTTGTTGTGTTGCATTTGCTTGGCCCGGCGGCGCTCGGTTTCACCAATAGCCCGTTTCATGGAACCGGTTACGGTATCGGCGTACAGAATCGCCTTACCGTGAATGTTACGGGCGGCGCGGCCAATGGTTTGAATCAACGAACGCTCGGAACGTAAAAAGCCTTCCTTGTCCGCATCGAGAATGGCCACCAGGGAAACTTCCGGCATATCCAGCCCTTCGCGCAACAGGTTAATACCCACCAGCACGTCAAATTTCCCCAGCCGCAAATCGCGAATGATTTCCACCCGTTCCACAGTATCGATATCCGAGTGCATATAACGCACACGCGCGCCGTGTTCCGCCAGGTAGTCGGTCAAATCCTCCGCCATGCGCTTGGTCAGCGTAGTCACCAACACCCGTTCCTTGGCTTTCACGCGCAGTTGTATCTCGGACAGCAAATCATCCACCTGGGTACTGGCCGGCCGAATTTCCAGTTCCGGGTCCACCAACCCGGTGGGCCGCACCACCTGCTCAATAACGTCGCCTGCGTGTTCATCTTCATACGGACCCGGAGTTGCAGAGACGAACACGGTTTGCGGCATAAGCCGTTCAAACTCTTCAAACCGCAGGGGGCGGTTATCCAGCGCCGAGGGCAAGCGGAAGCCGTACATCACCAGGTTTTCCTTACGCGATCGGTCCCCCTTGTACATGGCGCCCAGTTGAGGAATGGTAACGTGGGACTCGTCAATAATCATTAGCGCCTCATCGGGAATATAGTCAATGAGTGTCGGCGGCGGTTCGCCCGCGTTGCGTCCCGATAAATAGCGCGAATAGTTTTCAATGCCGGAGCAATAACCCAGCTCCAGCATCATTTCGATATCGTAACGGGTGCGCTCTTCCAGTCGCTGTGCTTCCAGCAGCTTCTGGTTATCGCGCAGTTGCTGCAGGCGCTCCTTAAGTTCTTCGCGGATCAGTTCGATGGCGTCCAGCAACGTCTGCCTGGGGGTCACATAATGGGTTTTGGGATAAACCGTTAAACGCGGAACCTTTTTAAGCACCTCCCCGGTGAGCGGATCAAAATATGACAGCGCATCAATTTCATCGTCAAACAGTTCGACACGCACCGCTTCCTTTTCCGATTCCGCCGGGTAGATGTCGATGACATCACCGCGCACCCGGTAAGTCCCCCGGTGCAGTTCCACATCGTTACGTTTGTATTGCAGCTCCGCCAGGCGCCGTAACAGGTTGCGCTGGTCGATGGTATCGCCCCGGTCCAGGTGCAATACCATCTGTAAATACGACTGTGGATCACCCAAACCGTAAATGGCGGATACCGTGGCGACAATAATGGTATCCTTGCGCTCCAGGATCGCCTTGGTGGCGGACAGTCGCATCTGCTCGATGTGTTCGTTAATGGAGGCGTCTTTCTCGATGTAGGTGTCCGACGCCGGCACATAGGCTTCCGGCTGATAATAATCGTAGTAGGAGACGAAATACTCCACGGCGTTGTTGGGAAAGAACGCCCGCATCTCGCCGTATAACTGGGCGGCCAGCGTCTTGTTGGGCGCCAGGATGATCGCCGGACGCTGTAACTGCTGGATAACGTTGGCCATGGTAAAGGTTTTACCGGAACCGGTGACCCCCAATAGGGTCAGCGCGGCCTCCCCGGCCTGCAGACCTTCCAGCAGGCGCTTGATGGCCTCCGGTTGATCACCGGCGGGTTCAAATTCCGCGTTGAGTTGAAACAATTTGCTCATTGGATTGCACTAAGAAAAACCATGGTCAGGCTCAATAGACCGCGTTTCGCAGCGTTTGTCACGTACCCAATTACCTAAATTCTTTGGCAATTTTTGTTTGGCAGGATAGCGGCATGCAGCTTACAATTGTACCCCATTTGCATTTGGGAAAAACAATCGGCTTTTTAACGTTTTCGTAGAAGGATAGTTGGTGAAAAAGTATTTATCGCAACGGGTACAGCGCATTAAGCCCTCCCCAACGCTGGCCATCACGGCCCGGGCGAAGGAGTTGAAAGCGGCGGGAAAAGATATTATCGGCCTGGGCGCCGGCGAGCCGGACTTCGACACCCCGGACCATATAAAGAAAGCCGCTATTGACGCCATTAACCGCGGATTTACCAAGTACACCGCCGTTGACGGCACCCCCGAGTTGAAACAGGCCATTATCGGCAAATTTGAACGCGAAAACGGTTTCAGCTACGAGCCCAACCAGATACTGGTGTCCTGCGGCGGCAAACACAGTTTTTATAACCTGGTGGAAGCCTTATTGTGCCCTGGCGATGAAGTGGTGATTCCCGGACCGTACTGCGTGTCGTACCCGGATATGGTGCTGCTGGCCAACGGCGAACCGGTTATTGTTAAAAGCGGACTGGAAAAACAGTTCAAAATTTCCCCGCAGCAACTGGAAGCGTCCATTACGCCCAATACCCGCATGGTGGTACTGAACAGCCCGTCCAATCCCACGGGCGCGATGTACACCGAAGAGGAATTAAAGGCGTTGGGCGAAGTCATCCGCCAGCACCCCAACCTGCTGGTGGTGACCGATGACATTTACGAACATATTGTGTTGGCCGACCAGCCGTTCGTGAACATCCTCAATGCCTGCCCGGATCTCGAGGACCGTTGCGTGGTGCTCAACGGTGTCTCCAAGGCCTATTCCATGACCGGCTGGCGTATCGGTTACGCGGCAGGTCCTGAATGGCTGATCCAGGCCATGAAGAAAATTCAGTCCCAAAGCACGTCCAATCCCACGTCAATTTCGCAAGTAGCCGCCCAGGCGGCCTTAAACGGCGACCAATCCTGTATCGCTGATATGGTCAAGGCCTTCAAAAAGCGGCATGACTACGTCGTCAAGGCACTAAACGACATCAATGGCATATCCTGCCTGCCGTCGCAGGGGGCGTTTTACTCCTTCCCCAACTGCCAGGAAGCCATCAAAGCCGTCGATGGCGTCAAAAACGACGTGGAATTCGCTGAATACCTGATCAATGAAATCGGTGTCGCCCTGGTGCCCGGCTCCGCGTTCGGAGCTCCGGGCTATATGCGGCTGTCCTTCGCCACCAGCCTGGAAAACCTCAAGGATGCATTAGGACGGCTGAAATCCCTGCTGCCCTGATTTCGCCAAAATGGGACCAAATCCCTGAAAACCATGAAAAAAAGCACAAAATCTCTGGCTTTGTATTGACCTGATATAACCACCCGGGTAATATACGCAGCCCTGAACCGAGATATTCCCCAGTAGCTCAGTTGGTAGAGCAGGTGACTGTTAATCACCCTGTCCGTGGTTCGAGTCCGCGCTGGGGAGCCATTTTCTTTTGCTATGAACCGAGGTTCCAAGCACGTCCCGCTCGGGGAGCCATTTTCCTTCGTAAGTTCAAGCAGTTAAATAACATCATCTAAGGCTGCATTCCTCCCCTTCGAAGATAGTAGACGCTTAGTATACGCACACAGCTTGGCTATTCGGCAATACTACCCTTTGTCAGCTGTTGGTAGCCACGCGTAACAAGAAATCCCGCGCAAAAATTTTTAAAAATTTATATTCCAGCAATTTATTTACCTTATTATGCTGACCGCAGGTCTGCTTGTTTTTCTTTTTACAAAAGAGAAAACCGTGGACCAGGTAACCAAACTTATACCCTACTTCACTGATAAATTAGATCCCCTTGTGTTGATAGCAATCCTGGCGTTGTGCCTGTCTGGATTCGCGTTGTTCGTTATGTGGAAAGTAATTGAGATTATCAGTAGTAAAGAGCGCTGAAAATCGGTGCAGTTGCACCTTTTCTAATTGTTGCGTCCACCTCTATTATTGCCAAACCCTAAATTGACCGAAACGGTTACAACAAAAAAACGCTTGAAAAATTATTAATCAAAAGAAACGAAGCTACCAAGAAATTATTAGCGTTAAATAAACACGCAGTATCGCCTCCCTGAAGTGGACCCCAATTTTAGGACACGCGGTTAAGTGAAATCCGCCATTGAGATCATGCCACTTGTGGCATTGTCATGCCGGAATAGTATACCTCATCCGGTGTTCGTCGACACAACGCTTGATGCCTGCGTTTTTGATTATAAAAACTGAAATAGGTCTGCAATCCTTCTTTCGCCTCCTTCGGGTTCGCATACGCTTTTAAATAAACCTCCTCGTATTTAACACTTCGCCACAACCGTTCAATGAACACGTTATCCATCCAACGACCCTTACCATCCATGCTGATCTGCACACGGGCGTCTTTTAAAACGTCTGTGAACGGCTCACTGGTAAATTGACACCCTTGGTCAGTGTTAAAGATGGTCGGCCTACCATGACGCGCTAGAGCCTCTTCCAACGCTTCAACACAAAAATCACTGTCCAACGTATTGGATAGCCGCCACGACAACACCTTGCGGCTGGCCCAATCCATGATCGCGACCAAGTACAGAAAACCCTTGGCCATGGGTAAATAGGTAATATCTGCCGCCCAAACTTGATTGGGTTTGTCGATCTCCATGCCTCGCAGCAAGTACGGATACGCACGATGAGCCTGATTCCCCTGGCTGGTTTTAGGCTTGGGATGGAGCGCTTCGATGCCCATCAACCGCATCAGACGTTGTATGCGTTTGCGATTGACCGTATACCCCTGTTCCTGCAATTCATCACGGATACGCCGCGATCCGTAGAACGGATAACGCAAATGAATGTCATCAATCCGGCGCATCAGGTTAAGCTCCTCGGCAGGGGGCGGCTTTGGTACGTAGTAAGCGGTGCTACGATTCATTGACAACAAGTCACATTGGCGTGTCACCGCTAACGGTGAAGCCCGATCGATCATCAGCCTTCGCTCATGACGCTCTAGCGATCGAGCTTGTCGGATAAAAAATCCCGTTCCATGGTTAACTGCCCGATCTTCTCGTGCAATTCCTTGATCTTCTGATCCGAGGTATCCACTGTTGCCGATCCGCCCCGCGTAAACACGCCTTCGGCTTGATTCTGCAGCTTTTTCTTCCATTCCTGGATCTGTGTGGGATGTACTTGGTAGCGCTGTGCCAGTTCGGCTAGCGTTTGATCTCCTTTGAGCGCTGCCATGGCGACTTTGGCTTTGAACTTCGGGCTATGATTTTTTCTTGTTTTCTTCATCTTCTGGTCCTTTTGTTGCTGGGTTTATTGTGCAGAAGATTTCACTTAAAATCACCTCTTCGGTGTCTAAAGGATGGGGTCCACCTCACCCACGCCATAAACACGTTACAAAACCGTACCGCACAACTTGACTCAAAAGTACAAAAAGGAAATGGGGTCAGGGTCAGACTCGACATAACTCTAAATCGCTGGGCAACTTATTCAAAACTGATCCAATGTCTTCCGTTAACGGGCGGGCACATTTTTCGTACCCGCCCTGTTGCCATGTTTAATCCGACTCCTCTTCACTCGGTTTCTCAGTCTTGGACGGTTGCTGTTCAACCTCAAAAGCGGAAAACTCGGTAGAGATCTCATCCTTTTGCACATTGATGCGTGCGTATTTCTGTCCATGTTTCAGATTGACGAGATCCCATGGTACAACATAGTCCTTTGTTGCCATACCAAGTATACCGCCGGTTGAAAGAACAACGTAGGTGGCTTGTCCATTGTTATCGAAAATAATTTGGCTGATTTTACCGATGTTCTGTCCGTCGTTGTTTTTGACCTCCATACCGATGATATTGTCACTCTGGTATGATTGGGATAGGTCAAGTTGGCTTTGGCTCTGCTTGCTCATGCTTGCGCCTTCCATGCCCTTTTGGTGTTCAGCGGCGTAGACAAACGACGAACCGGCAAGCAATACGATGATACTTACTGTAGATAAAAGCTGTTTAAGATGATTGCTTTTCATAGTGAACCTCCTATGTCCAATGACACATTGGTTTGACACGCTGGTTGGTGAATCGTGAATCCGCAAAACAAATGCTTGGTCGATCTTCTGTTGTTGCTCAGCCGTTCAATAAACTTAATACAAAGGCGGGACTGGATACGAACGTCAAGATTGAAAAACCGTGTTTCTGTAGGTCAACTTCGTTCATACGGACCTTGATAATTCGGCAGAACGAGTTGGTGATAAGATACGCCAACATCAGTTTTCGGCATTAAAAAATCGCAATTCAGTATGGTGGAGTCCTTGACATTACAACGACTACATCCATCGGAATCCGACACACTGATTGCACTTTTTAATGGCAGGCGGTCAGATGCAACACGATATTGCAGGAAAAACCGCGAAAGCTAAAAGGTCCAATAAGGGGGGATAAGTCTATTTATTAATAATTTATCATATATGGTATTTTCTTCTGGACGTCGTCATTTAGCGGTCGTTGATAGAGTTAGCAAACCGGCCATATGAGCACGATAGCTAATAAGAAATTACCTGCAATAAGCACTGTCCATATTGCCCAGGTGTAATAATCAAACAGTCGCCAATGAACGTTCGCAACATGCTTTTCCCAGCCTAATTCCTGGTGAAGCTGGAATTGGTGTTCCACTTTTTTGATGTATTCATTGTAAATCTTGAATTTGGAGTTCAGCGCTAGTGCGCGCAGGAACAGGACAGTGACGAGCGCCAGCGGAATCCAGGTGACCAGGAAATTCAGTTTATCCACTTGCTGCTGATTGGTGGCAAACCAGGCCCAAAAAACACCGCTAACCACGCTGGCACATTTTTCGTTGGCGGGGATTTGTTTACAGAGATCGAGAATCTCTTCGCGCAACGCTGAAAATTCTGCAATTAAAAATTGGCTGGTGTTGTTATTCATTTGAATACCTGCTCCTCGAAATCGTGGCGTAGAAGCGAAGGATCAAATATTTTAATTAATAGTGTTATCCAATATTCTCAACAGCTAATCTGGCAAACCGAGTGAATGCGCCTGATATGCTGCCGTAATGATTCAATCCTTGACGTTAAATATACTTTCGCCATCAGCCCAATTTTTTATTGGTTTATTTTCAGTTTTAAATAACCACGCGCAAGCAGCCTCTTCGCGCTGAAAGAACGACAGTATTGCTCCGCGGTTAAACGCGACATCTTCAAAAAACCGATGATTGCTCTCTATTACGTTGACAAGAACCGCAACCCGAAATACACCTTTCAGGCTTTCTGCGAGAACTTTTGCCCCTTCATAGATCTGTGATGCTGAGGGATGATGGCTTCGGTCACGTGCGTCAACTAATAGTTTATCAATTCCACTACTAGATCGGATTTCGACAAGCCTGGAAATTGTTTTTTTGAATTCGCGCAGCGTTGGCTTACCGTTCGCGTAAACGAAAATGTGGGTATTGTCCGGGGAAATACGGATCTCATCTGCCATATCGCTACACGCACGAAACCTTTCTTACAGACTATTGTGATAGTAACCTGTACAAAGTTACTGATATTATCGATTATAGCGGTTTATTTACTAATTTCAATCTAAGAATTAAATTGGTAATTTTGCAGAAAAAACAAGCCCGATTGAGCTTGCGGGGTCGCGGACGCGATGGGCATAGTGGTTTTCGCAACGATAACCGCTTGCGCAGATCTTTCTTTTCTGTGGTTGGCCATGACCCCATGTATTAATAAACGCCATGCCGATGCCATTTCTTTGTTTAACTTGTCAAAATCAAACCAGCGTACAATCGGGGTATTGGAACCGGGACGTTCGATATTGACTTGAATATCACAACCAGGACAAGTACCGACGGAGACAATACTGTTGGTGGCGGTCGTTACGATTCTCGCGATGGGCGGCAATTGATATTGCGTGCGATAATAGTTGGTGTTGCCGTTTAACATAGCTCACTGCGTTGGTTCCGACACCAGGTTGCAAGCCTTGGAATACCTTGACGTATTGCGGTACGGCGCCGACAACGGCGATCGCAAACAAGATAAAAATCATAAACCCCTGTTTCCAGATTTTGGTGTTTCGTCTGCTTGTTGCGGTTTCCGTAGCCCTATGACGATCCCCTCCTTCATTCCTGGCCACTATTTCTGTTTAACGGTTTAACCGTAAAAGTTAGACTTCTTACCGTCGGTATTTCGGGGATATCGCGTGAAAACCGTTAAATTCTGAAAATACTGGAAATGTAGACAACGATTTTCTCGATTTCCACCCTCCGCGCTGGATATTATGGATAACCCAACAACGTACACTCAACACCAGGTTAAATAATGGCGATACCGCATGGTAATAATACGTGCATTTAGCCAAACTTCCTTTTACTGAGGTACGTAATTTCATTTACAATCAATGAATTACATAATATTCCTGGATAGAATTTTATTATTAGTTATAATGAATAACGTAAATTTATTCGAGATAATGGATTATCGCTATG
>JASFOJ010000076.1:0-21479 GCA_050116575.1 Gammaproteobacteria bacterium
TCCGATTATGCAGTTGATGGGTAACGCGATTGAGAAGATCGGCCGCCACGGGCATCTGGTCGTTGGGAAAAAACGCCGCTTTGCCGCTATCGGTAAAGGGTGACAGGATGATCGTGTTGACATCCAGCCGTTCCACATTATCCAGCAGTGATGATAACAGGTTTTCCTGTTCGTCCGGAGTCCGGCCGTTGAACTTCTCCAGGTCGATGTCAAGAAAATGGTAGTTGCGGTTGCGCAACGGATCATAGTTGAGGTCAGCAACAAAATCGTCAAGCTCTGTATCGCGCATGACCATAATTCGGTTGATGATCGGCAAACTCTTTACACTGTTGGGGCCGTCATTAAGCGTCAATTGAAACTTGATACCTGCCAGCCGTGCTTCACGGGTCAGCAGGTCATTATAACTGCCATAGGGCCAGGTAATACCCAACGGGACCGCACCCAATTCCTGCTTGAAGCGCGTTACCGTGGCTTTTAAATCGGAGACGATGCGTTGCCGGTACTCAGTTTCAGTCTCATAGCTTTTGGTGGTCGGCGAATAGATGCGTGTGACACCGGCCGGTGCTTCGTTGCCTTGCGGGTTTGACCGCACGCCAGCGTGCAAGTCGTGGGTATGGGAAATAACATCGATCAGTGGTGACTTGTTTAGCTTTTTTAACTTTTCCCATGTTAACAGCTTGTCGTGATACTCCGGCGGTATGTTGTTGCCGTCCTGCCAGCCGGTTACCACGCTCAATACTGACGGATAGTTGTAAATCTTAAGTACCGGGACCACAAATTTGGCGTAGCTTTTCAGACCGTCATCAAAGGTTAACAGCACGGCTTTGTTGGGCAGAACGGCCTTGCCTTGCGTGACCCGGTTCAGCAGCGACAGGCTGATGGGCCGGTAGCCGTTGGCTTCAAGATAATCCATTTGCGCCACAAACGCGGAGTGGCGCAGTGCGTAGTCATTGTCACCGGGGTCGGACACAATATCATGATAGGTCAACACGGTCAGTTCAGCCGCCGCGGACTGACCGCAAACAATAACGACGAATAGTAGTGTGAGCAGGCGCAATAGGATCATGGTAATTTACGGGTATAGGTTACGATGAAAGACAGGTTCCCTTCCCGGTTGCCGTCGTAAACATTGCTGGCGTACTCCGCACCCCAATGTAAAGAATGATAGTCTGTGAAATCGTAATCCTGCTCATAGCGGACACCATAGGTGAATTTGGCGTCGAATCCCTGCTGGTTATACCGGCCCGCGAAAACCGACAGGTGATCAACGTGCCGGTCATATTGCGAATCGAAAACATAGCTGGTGCGGTGGGTCACTGTCAGTGACAAATCATGTTCCGGATTAAAATACACGGTGTTGTTTAAGGTGTTGCTGGATCGGTACAGCGAGCCAATGATACGTTGTTCGAGTCTCGCCTTCATCAAGTAACCGTATCCCACTGCGGTGTAAAAACTGTCCCGGTTGTTACTGTCTGAAAAGTCGTAACTGGCCAACGAGCCGGACCATTCCCAGACGTAATCATTGCTGTGGTAATCCGCGGCCAGCGTGAACCGGCTGGCATCAATATCGAGGGCCTTGGCGCGCAACGGGATGTCCTCGGCAAAGGAGGCGTATTGGGCACGCAGTTCCCACAGGCTGCTGGGATAGTGGATGAATGTCGTGGTGGAACCGAAATCACCGCCGTTCTTGATTTCTTTACTGAATTCCTGTTCAAAATACCACTTGGGATTAAACCAGTGCATGATGCCCGCGCCTGCGCGGTTGAGGTCACCGGTTTCAAACTCCTGGTCCTGGGCGCGGGTGGTAAAGTAGCGTACGAACCAGCGCGTGGCGTCGTACAGCTGCTGCGAGTAGCGGACGCTGAAAAAGTTTTCCCGGTTGCCGGCATCGGATTCCGACGTGCCCGCGCTGACCTGCACCTCGGGTTTTCGATCCAGTGCAATATCGTCTTGCAGCGACTGGTAGGCCTCGTTGATGTCGTCATTGCCCGGGTGAGTGTTTTTACCTTCTTCTAGCAGTGCCAGAGCGTCGTCGGTACGGCGCAGCGAAGCCATACATTCCGCCACGGCAATTACCAGGTATGCTTCCTTGTTAGGACGTTCACGGATGGGTTTATAGGCTTTGAGGGAATTGTCGCAATCGCCGTTCCAGGCGGATATAACCACGTAGTCACGGCGCACGGGATAATATTCCGGGTGCTTGGCAAGCAATGGGCCCAGGATGGCAAGCGCGGCCGCATTATCATCATCGTGGGCCAGGTCAACGGCCCGGTCATGTTCGGCCTTGAGAGACGTTTGTTCTGTTGCTTCTTCCTGTGCCAATGCATTTTGTATAAACAGGTATAGAAGCGCAGTTAATGCAATTGTACTGAACCGCACAATCCTCACTCCTTATTTCGACTTAACGGGATTTTTACAGAGTGAAGTCTATAGAGACGGCGTACCGCGATACACATGGACAACGGATATTATTGTGTTTTTGCCGACTTTAATACTTCGTACTACTTAAAGTCTTTTCTCCCAAAAGATGTTGATTTCATTTGCCGTTTTGGCTCATTTTGTAGTGTGCAACACTTAGGTATTAGACGCTAAGGGCATGTTAGCACACCATAACTGATTAAATTAAGTACTAAATCGTAATGAACGATATATTTGGCACGAAAGATTATAACATACTGTATTATATGTGAATTTTCCGCATAGCAACGGACGGTTCACGGCCTGCGGCTGAGCGGAAGCGTCAGTGACAAAATCAAAACAGCCGCTGAATATGACGATTTGGTTACAGCCCAATTTTTCTTAACTGCTTGATAATCCAGTAAATTCAGCATAAGCCAGGCTGCTGGCGGGACTGCTGAGAAACAGAGCGTGTAATAAAAATGTCATATAATACTGATTTAATGCCACTCATGCTGAACGGCAATTCGTTATCCGGTGGTAGGTTTGTCCAGAGACAACAGCCGCCCCAATAGAGTGTTCGTAGCACGCACGGTAACCATTTTGAATGATGAAAACCAATTATCTGTTAGTTGTTGAAGACGAGGTCGCCATCCGGGACATGGTGGGATTTACCCTGGACCGGGCCGGGTTTGAATGGGGCGGTGCCTCGGATGTGGCCGAAGCGGATGCCCAGATTGAGGCGCGGCTGCCGGACCTGATTATTCTCGACTGGATGCTCCCGGGCATCAGTGGTGTCGATTTTGCCCGCCGTATTCGCCGCAACGCGCTGACCAAGGATCTCCCCATCATTATGCTGACAGCGCGCAGCGAAGAGGATGACCGTATCAAAGGGCTGGACGCCGGGGTGGACGACTACATTTGTAAGCCGTTTTCTCCCCGGGAACTGGTCGCCCGGGTCAAGGCGGTGTTGCGCCGCTCTCAAAGTTCAACCCAGGAAAAAATTTTGCAGGTCAATGGGTTACGCCTCGATGCCGGCAGTCACCGGGTGTTGGTGGAAAACCAGGCGGTGGATATGGGGCCAACGGAATTTCGTTTGTTGCATTTTTTCATGACCCATCCCGAGCGCGTCTACAGCCGGGGCCAGTTACTGGACAACGTGTGGGGAAATAACGTCTATATCGAAGACCGCACGGTTGACGTACACATCCGCCGGTTGCGAAAAGTGCTTGCCGGTTACGGATATGATACATTTATCCAAACTGTACGCGGTGCCGGTTACCGTTTTTCTGCGCAGGAATAACATTGTCAAATCCCTGGATCAAAGAGTTCTGGCGTGTCGCCACGCTTGGTTTTTTGTCCCTTATCATCGGCCTGGTTATCAACCAGGTTTTTGTGTCTCTTTTTGTCGCCATTGTTCTTTACCTCGGCTGGCATCTCTATCACCTATATCGTCTTGAACAGTGGATCGCCAAGCGCCAGGGCACCACGCCGCCCGATGCCTCGGGCATCTGGGGCGAAATCTTCTACCACATCTATAAGCTGCAGCGCCGCAACCGTAAACGTAAAAAGAAACTGGCCAATATGCTGGCCCGGTTTCAGGAGTCCACAGCCGCCATGCCCGACGCCACGCTCGTGCTTGATTCGGAAAACGAAATCGAGTGGTGTAACAAGGCGGCAACGGAATTGTTGGGCCTTGACCGCAAGCGGGACCTGGGGCAACGGGTCGATAACCTGGTGCGGACACCGGCTTTCGTTAACTATTTAATGCGCGCCAATTTCCGGCGGCCGCTGGAGATGTTTTCCCCCAAAGACCGGGGGATCCGGCTGTCCATCAGCATTGTCGGTTACGGCAAAAATAAAAAGCTGATGATTGTCCGAGATGTAACCCGTCTGTTTCATCTGGAACGCATGCGCCGCGATTTTGTGGCCAATGTATCCCACGAATTGAAGACGCCGTTGACGGTAATTAACGGCTATTTGGAAAATCTTCTCGACGCCGAAGATGATAGTGTTAAACAGTGGATAGTGGTCCTGGATCAGATGCACAAGCAAGGCGGGCGGATGCAACAGATCGTGGATGACCTGTTGTTGTTGTCGCGGTTGGAAACCGAAGATGAAGATTCCAAGCGTGATATGGTGGCGGTGCCTGTTTTGATCGCCGCCATCGCCGAGGATTTACAGTCGCTGACCGCGGAGAAAGGGCAAACTCTCAACCTGGAGATCAATAATGATCTTTGGTTATACGGCGCCGAAAAGGAACTATACAGTACGTTTACCAATTTGATGGTGAACGCGGTGAAATACACGCCGGCCGACGGGACAATCGATGTTCGTTGGTATCTACACAATGATCATCCATGCTTTGAAGTTACTGACAGCGGTATTGGTATTGCCGCCGAACACCTACCGCGCCTGACCGAGCGCTTTTACCGGGTGGACACCGGCCGGTCGCGGGACCTCGGGGGTACGGGGTTGGGATTGGCTATTGTGAAACATGTGTTAATCCGGCACAACGCCAAGTTAAATATTACCAGCGAAGTAGGCAAAGGCAGTAATTTCAAATGTGTGTTTCCCGCTGACCGCGTGCTATTAAAGGAATCCGAGCAGGCACAGGGGTTGTAATAAATCTGTCACCGTGTGGTGCACGGGTACTGTCAAGTATTTCTTTTTTTTCAATACCTTATCTAGTGTTAGTGGCGTTGTAATAAAACTGTCACATAACTTTCATGTTACTGTCATAATTCTGCAACATACTTTTCAGCAACCAGACATTCACTGTTTTAGACGGAGAACGACATATTATGATGAAAAGAAAATTCACTGCGCTTGTAGCGCTGGGGATGTTGTCAGGACTGGCAAGTTCGTCCCTGATGGCCGAATCCAAGGTAGACGCCGCGGTGCCGGACTACCAAAAGGCCAGCGGAGTCTCAGGTAATATATCCAGCGTCGGTTCCGATACCCTGGCCAACGTGATGACGTTATGGGCGGAAGAGTTCAAGCGCCTGTATCCCAATGTCAATGTACAGATCCAGGCTGCCGGGTCGTCCACGGCGCCGCCGGCATTAACCGAAGGCACCGCTAACCTGGGGCCTATGAGCCGCCAAATGAAAAACAAGGAAGTGGAAGCTTTTGAAAAGAAATATGGCTACAAACCCACCAAAATACCCGTGGCCATCGATGCCCTGGCGGTTTATGTCCACAAGGATAATCCTATAAAAGGCCTGACCATTCCCCAGGTAGATGCCATATTTTCCGGCACCCGCAAATGCGGCTACGATAAAGCCATTACCCAATGGGGTCAGTTGGGACTAAGTGGTGCCTGGAAATCCCGCGATATCCAGCTTTATGGACGCAACTCGGTGTCCGGCACTTACGGCTATTTCAAGAAAAAAGCCCTGTGCAAGGGGGATTATAAAAATGCCGTGAACGAACAACCGGGTTCGGCGTCGGTGGTGCAATCGGTATCCACCTCCATTAACGGTATTGGCTATTCGGGGATTGGCTACAAGACATCCGGCGTGAGGGCGGTACCGTTGTCGAAAAAGGGCGACCATTATATAGAGGCGACTCCAGACAACGCCGTTTCGGGCAAATACCCCCTGGCACGGTTTCTCTATGTCTATATCAATAAGCATCCTAACCGCCCCTTGTCACCACTGGTTAAGGAGTTTATGAAAATGGTATTGTCCAAAACCGGCCAGCAGGTGGTGGTGAAGGATGGCTACATTCCGTTACCGGCCAAGGTGGTTAATAAATATCTGGACAAGATTTAAGTGTCCACAAGATCATAGACTCCCGTCACTGTAGTAAGTGTGATACTGTTTCAGCCCCTTCTCGTAAGGGGCTTTTTTGTTGCCGGTTTCCGCGGTGGCTGTCTGTTTTCTATCCAAAGCGGCAGCCGGCCATTGTGACAGCCCTATGACAATCTGCTGCTTACCACCGGGTTGCCAGCAACGACTTGTTGTAGGTTATTGATATAAAAATATTATTTTTCGCGACTCATTTGTTGCCCAAAAAACTGTAACAAAACTGTCATATTTGCTCCTTATCATTCGCTTATGCCAGAACCATCGCCAACCAACACGTCCGTACTGGAAAGAATGCAGTCGCAACTGGAGCGCCGGCGCAAATGGCGGATCCTGAAGGATATCGTTGCCAGGCACGGTGTTGCTATCGGCGGGATCAGTGTCATCATCGCCATTGTGCTGATTTTCTTTTATTTGCTGTATGTCGTCCTGCCATTGTTTTCCGGTGCATCAACCACCGCAGTTGCTAACTATCCAATGCCGGGGACAACCGACGGCGCCACCCGCCTGTTGGCCATGGAAGAACAAAATGAAATCGGTGTGCGGTTCACCGACTCCGGTCACGCGGTTTTCTTCAGCACGGTCAGTGGCAAAGTGCTCAACGATTCGGTCATCGCCATTCCGGACAACGCTAAGATCACCAGCTTTGCTGCGGGCAATCCCGCTACCCGTATTGTCGCCTATGGATTATCCGACGGCCGGGTAGTGGTTGCCAGGCATGATTACAAAGTATCTTATCCCAATGATCAGCGTGTTATAACGCCACGCATTCAATATCCGCTGGGTAAAGCTGCTATTGAAATTGATGAGCAGGGGCGGCCCATCAATAACCTGGCGATACGTACCGGTGAAGACGAAGTCTCCATGGCGGTGTTGGCGGGAGACCATGACGTTATTCTGGCTTCGTTTGAAAAACAGCAATCCTTGCTGGGAGACGAAGTTACACTGGAGCGCACCGTGTCTTCGGTAACCGACAGCATGAGTTCGGTGGGTCAAATGCTGTTGGATAAAGAACAGCGCAACCTGTATATCGCGGACGATAAAGGTGCGATCCGGCACTACGATATCAGCGACAAAGAGGATGTGAAGCTGCTGAGTACCACCTCTGTCGTGGAACCCGGTACTTCGGTCACTACCATATCGTTCCTGGCCGGGGAGTTGTCATTGTTAATCGGAGACAGCAGCGGGCGTATTTCGCAATGGTTTATAACCAAGGATAAACTTGGTAATAAAGTGTTAACGCGCATTCGGCAATTCACCCTGGATAAATACCCCATTACTGCCATTACCCATGAAGAACGGCGTAAAGGTTTTATCGCTGCCGACGATCACGGCCACATCGGGATCTTTCACTCGACAGCCCACCGGCGGTTGTTGGAAAAACAGATTCCCGAACCGGTGACTTTTTTAGGATTGTCCCCGCGGGCCAGTGCCTTGTTAATCCTGGACAGTCAGCAAAAAATGCGTTTCTGGGAAATCGACAATGAGCATCCCGAAATATCCTGGTCTTCGTTATGGGGCAAAGTATGGTACGAAAGTTACGATGAACCGCGCTATGTCTGGCAATCGTCATCGGCCAGTAACGACTTTGAACCCAAGCTGAGCCTGACACCCTTGGTATTCGGCACTTTAAAAGGGGCGTTCTACGCGCTGTTGTTTGCTATTCCTCTGGCCATAATGGGTGCTATTTATACGGCCTATTTTATGGCGCCGCGCATGCGCGGTATGGTCAAACCCAGCATTGAAACCATGGAAGCGTTGCCCACGGTTATTTTAGGCTTCCTGGCTGGATTGTGGTTTGCACCGTTTGTGGAAGACCACTTGCCGGGTATTTTCAGTTTATTGGTCTTTTTGCCCCTTGGGGTGTTACTGGTGGCTTACGGTTGGCACTCGCTGCCATCAACGCTCAGGCACCGTATCCCCGACGGCTGGACGGCCGCCTTGTTGATTCCGGTAGTGATATTCATTAGCTGGCTAGCGATTGCCCTGAGTCAACCCATGGAATTGTGGTTGTTTAATGGTGATATGCGCGGCTGGCTGACCAACGATATGGGTGTTGATTTCGACCAGCGCAACGCACTGGTGGTGGGCTTCGCCATGGGCTTTGCCGTCATTCCTACGATTTTTTCCATTGCCGAAGACGCTATTTTCAGCGTCCCCAAACACCTGTCCTTCGGATCGCTGGCGCTGGGCGCGACGCCGTGGCAAACACTGGTTCGGGTAGTACTGTTGACGGCCAGCCCTGGTATTTTCTCCGCGGTGATGATCGGGCTCGGACGGGCGGTAGGTGAAACCATGATTGTATTAATGGCAACAGGCAATACGCCGGTAATGGACCTGAGCATCTTTCAGGGGATGCGCACCCTGGCAGCCAATATCGCCGTGGAAATGCCCGAATCGGAGGTCAACAGCACCCATTACCGAGTGTTGTTTTTAGCCGCGCTGGTGTTGTTCATTATGACGTTCTTGTTTAATACCCTGGCGGAAGTGGTGCGCCAGCGCTTACGGGAAAAATACAGTTCCTTATGATGAAACAATGGTTCAAATCGGGTAATCCCTGGATCTGGTTAACGGCATCGGCGGTGAGTGTCTGCCTCATCCTGGTGTTCGGCCTGATTTTATTAATCGCCATCCGCGGAATGTCCCACTTCTGGCCCAAGGAACTGGTTGAGCTCAATTATGTGGACCGCAATGGTCAGAACGTGGTGCTGGCCGGGGAAATCCAGGAAACGGAAACGGTGTCTTTGGAACGGCTGAAAGACGCCGGTTATAACATAGAAGGCGACGAGGCGTTTTATGACCGGTCGCTGTTAAAGGTCGGTAACCGGGATATCACCGGGCAGGATTTTCGCTGGATATTACGGCGCAACATCAAGCAGGAGCGCAATCCGTCTGACCTGATGGCGGTTGAACGCCGTGAGTGGGGTAATTTTTACGGTTACCTGCAGGCCGTTAAAGAGAAAGGCAACATTGTTGCCAGCGGTGAGCAGGCACAGCCGGAACTGGAAAAGCGGCTGGATCGTGCCCTTGACCTCTACGGCCAGATTCATGAACTGGAAAAGGATGATATTGGTTCCATCAATTACGGCATGGAGCAATTGAGGCTGGATCAGCGCGAACTGGAACTGGACGGCGATAATACCCCGGAAAATCTGCAGGCCATCGAGCAACAGCGCCAGCAATATCAACAACAATATAACGAGCTGCAAACCAAGCTCAAAGCGCTTTACACCCAGATTAACCGTGATTCTATTGTTGCCACCACGGCCGCCGGCAAGGAGGTCGACATACCCCTGGCGAAGATCGTTCGCTTTTATTATCCCAACGCCATGTCCTTGCCGGCGAAAATCGGTTTCTATATGAGTAAGCTCTGGGAATTTGTCAGCGATGAACCCCGTGAGGCCAATACCGAGGGCGGTGTGTTTCCGGCTATATTCGGTACCGTGATGATGGTCATGATCATGTCGGTAATCGTGACCCCCTTTGGCGTCGTGGCGGCGGTTTATTTGCGAGAATACGCCAAACAGGGTTTGCTGACGCGCACCATCCGCATTGCCGTTAATAATCTGGCGGGTGTGCCCTCCATTGTCTATGGCGTATTCGGGTTGGGGTTTTTCGTTTATTTTCTTGGCGGCAATATCGATAAGCTGTTTTTTCCCGAAGCGGCACCGGCACCCACATTCGGCACCCCCGGTATACTATGGGCGTCACTAACACTGGCGATACTGACCGTACCGGTGGTGATTGTGGCCACCGAGGAAGGTCTGGCGCGCATTCCCAAAGCAATCCGCGAAGGCAGTCTGGCATTGGGTGCAACAAAAGCAGAAACCTTGTGGCGCACGGTGTTACCCATGGCCAGTCCGGCTATGATGACCGGCCTGATACTGGCCATTGCCCGCGCCGCCGGTGAAGTGGCGCCGTTAATGCTGGTGGGGGTGGTGAAACTGGCACCGTCGCTGCCACTGGACACCAATCCACCGTTTTTGCACCTGGACCGCAAATTTATGCACCTTGGGTTTCATATCTATGACGTGGGGTTTCAAAGTCCCAACGTGGAAGCTGCCAGGCCGCTGGTCTATGCCACCGCATTACTGCTGGTGGTGGTGATCGTGGTGTTGAACCTGGCGGCCATTGCCATTCGCAATCACTTGCGGGAAAAATACCGTTCTCTCGAACACTAAGCGGGGTTAAATCAATTGGGGTCAGATATGTACAACGAATCATCCAACAACACGCCAACCCATGCCATTGATATCGGCGCACTGGGACGCAGTGACAGTGGGCTTGATTTGAGCGCCCTGGAGGTTTGTCTTGAAGTCAAAAACCTCAGCCTTCACTACGGGGAAACCCAGGCGCTATATGACATTAATATGAAGGTTCCCAAAAAGCAGGTGACCGCGTTTATCGGCCCCAGCGGTTGCGGCAAGTCCACGTTACTGCGCTGCATGAATCGCATGAACGACCTGGTGGACAGCGTTAAAATCGCCGGTGAGCTGCTGCTGGACGGCAGCGACATTTATAAAAAGTCCGTGGATGTTGCCGAGTTACGCCGCCGGGTTGGCATGGTGTTCCAGAAACCCAACCCGTTTCCCAAGTCGGTTTACGAAAACGTTGCTTATGGCTTGCGACTGCAGGGCGTTAATGACCGGCGTACCCTGGATGAAGTCGTGGAGAAGGCACTGAAACGGGCCGCCTTATGGGAAGAAGTGCGCGACCGCCTGCACGAAAATGCCCTTGGCCTGTCAGGGGGACAGCAACAACGGCTGGTCATTGCCCGGGCTGTGGCGATCGAACCGGAAGTTCTGTTGCTTGACGAACCGGCCTCGGCGCTGGACCCCATCTCGACCCTGAAAATTGAAGAACTGATTTACGAATTAAAGAACAAATACACCATTGTTATCGTGACCCACAACATGCAGCAGGCGGCGCGTGTGTCGGATTGCACTGCTTTTATGTATATGGGTAAGCTTATAGAGTTCGGTGATACCAATCAGCTGTTTACCAATCCCAAACAGAAACAAACCGAGGACTATATTACCGGGCGTTATGGCTAGAACGGCCACAACAGGGATGCGGTCATTGGTGATTCCCGGCGGGTCTCGTTGTTGCGAACACTATTGTCAATGTTGACATTGGTTGCCACTTGGGACGTTGGTAGGATACATTCTGCAATAACGTGATTCACTTTTAACGTTAACGGGACTAATATAGATTACAGGCACAGGCAGGCGAGACTGACAATGAGCACTAATTCACTGGGTCCTCACATATCCCAACAATTTAATTCGGAATTGGAAGATGTTCGTTCCAAAGTGCTGGCCATGGGCGGTATTGTGGAGCAACAGATACAGAACGCGGTCAAGGCGCTGGTGAGCGCTGATGTCGAACTGGCGGAAGGCGTGGTTAAGGATGATGTCAGGATCAACGCGCTGGAAGTGAATATCGACGAGGAATGTGCCCGTATATTGGCAAGGCGTCAACCGGCGGCCAGCGACCTGCGGCTCATCGTTGCGGTCATTAAAACCATTACCGATTTGGAGCGTATCGGCGACGAAGCGGAAAAAGTGGCCCGTATGGCCATTGATCTTGCTGAACAGGAACGGCCCCGCAGCCAATACCAGGAAACCCAGGCACTGGGTGAGCGGGTGCAGCGGATGGTGCATAACGCCCTGGATGCCTTTGCGCGCATGGATGTGGAGGCGGCGTTTCAGGTTGCACAATACGACGAAGAAATCGATCACCAGTACGAAGGAATTCTGCGGCAACTGGTGACCCATATGATGGAAGACCCGCGTTCCATTAAACGGGTTATGGATGTTATCTGGTCAGTGCGGGCGCTGGAGCGGATCGGCGATCATGCCAAGAACATCTGCGAATACATTATCTACCTGGTCAAGGGCAAGGATGTGCGTCACCTGGGTCTGGAAGCTATCGAAAAGGAACTCTCGCCTGACTAATGTCGAGAGTGAGTTGGCAAAATCAAGTTTATAATTAAACGAAAAGGCGCGAAGACGCAAAGTGTAAAAAAATATTTGCGCTCTCGAGTACTCCTATCGTGCCGCAGTTACCTTGATGTATTGTTGTTACTATGCATGACAGGACGACAGTTCGGGTTCGGGCCGGCCACTACCATAAAATTGTTTTTCTAATAGACTTTTGAAACTTTGCGTCTTCGCGCCTTTGCGTTGATATTTTTGCGTTGAATGTTTTATTCAGCGCGCAAGGATTCCACCGGGTCCAGTTTCGCCGCGTGCATGGCCGGTAACACTCCCGCCAACAGGCCGATTACCAACGAAGTCACGACGGACAGGCTGGCAAAGAAAACGGAAAAGTGGGTGGGTAACGCGGGGAAGGCCAGCTGTAACAGGAATGCCAACCCGATGCCGCCGATAATACCGGCTATTCCGCCCAACGTCGACAGTATGGTGGCTTCACTTAAAAACAACACCAGTACCTGGTTCTTTTTGGCGCCCAGGGCGCGCAGTAAGCCAATTTCGGAACGTCTTTCCCGCACAGCGATTGTTGTAATCGTGAGTATACCTACGCCGCCCACGAGTAATGAAATACCGCCCAGCGCGGCCACCGCAAAGGTCAGGATATTCAGGATAGATCCCATAACATCGAGCATTTGTTGTTGTGTGGTGATGGTGACATCGTTTCGGCCGTGGCGGGCGATAATAGTGTCTTCAATGCGTTTGACGATGCGTTTTTCATTGGCGCCTTCTCGGTACAGTACATCGATTTCCATGACGCTGTCCCGGTTGAACATGGCAAGGCCCCGCTGGGTGGGGATGTAGGCGGCGTCGTCAAGATCAAAGCCTAATACCTGGCCTTTGGATTCCAGTACGCCAATCACCCGGAAGCGGTAGCCGCCTATTCGGACAAATTGCCCTAACGGAGAATGGCTGCCGAATAGTTCGGTTTTCAATTTGTGGCCCAAAACCGCATAGGCTCTTGGTGAATGGGGATTGTCGTGGGGCAAAAACTTGCCGGAGCGCACGTTGAAGGTAAATACCGTGGGAAATTCCGGGCCAACGCCGTAGATCGTGGTACGGCGGCTTTTGTCGTTGCCTTCCACTTCAGCATTACCTTGCACCACGGGTATAACAGCCTGCACGTTGGGAATGCGTTTCAAGGCTTCGGCATCGTCTATGGTTAACGGTCGCTCGGTGCCAAACACGCCCACCGATGCACCGTGGGTGGTGGCGCGGCCGGGATTAATGCCGATCAGGGTCGTGCCGAACTGGGTGAATTCAGTCAACACGAATTGATGAATGCCCTCGCCGATGGATGTCAGCAGCATCACCGCGGTAATGCCAATAGCAATGCAAAGCATGGTCAGGTAAGAACGCAAACGATGTGCTTTGATAGCGCTGCCGACCAAGTGTAAAAAGTCCCGTGTCTGTAACATGCTAATGTCCGTTATTACTTGTGGGCCAAAGCCTCAATGGGGTTTAACCGTGCCGCTTGCCGTGCCGGCATGGCGCCAAAGATCAAGCCGGTGAGTATTGCCACACTGGCAGCACCGGCCGCTGCCCATAAAGGCGCGCCGGCAGGAAATGCCGGATAAAGATGGCGTATGACAAGGTTGGCGAATTCACCGAGCCCCAGGCCCAGCATGGCACCGAGTGTGGCCAGCATGGTGGCTTCGGCAAGAAACAGTACAATAATCTTGTGTTGCGAAGCCCCCAGGGCCTTCAGTAAACCAATTTCCGCGGTGCGCTGGGCCACAGAAATCAACATGATGTTCATGATCAGAATCCCGGCCACCGCCAGGCTGATGGCGGCAATGCCGGCAACCGTGTAAGTCAGCGCGCTTAGTATTCGGTCGAAAGTGGCCAGCACCGCATCCTGGGTAACCACCGTGATATCCTCTTCACCCTGGTGGCGGCTTTTGATGATATCCACGATGCGATTGCTGATGTAGGGAATTTCGTTTCGGGTATCGGCCTGTACCAGGATACGGAACAGCGATGCCTTGTTAAATAAGGATTGCGCCGATGCCACCGGGACAATGACCAGGTCCTCTACGTCCAGTCCAATGGAACGGCCCTCTGAGGCCAGTATCCCTAATACCCGGAAACGCCGGTCTCCGATGCGCAGCCATTGGCCTAGAGGATTGGTGGCGCCGAATAATTCTTTTTTGATGGTTGATCCGACAATACAAACCGGTGAGGCCTGGTCCAACGGTCCCTTGGGAAGAAATCGTCCCGCCGCCAACTTCCAGTGCCTGATGCCCAACAAGGCAAAATTAGATCCGAGGATAGGGGATTCGCGTTCAACGCCCTGCCAGGAAACCGTTGCCGAACCGACCGCAATAGGTGCGATACTTTTAATGCCGGCGATGCGGCGTAAGGCGTCGGCATCGTCGTTAGTGAGGTCGCGGGGTGTTTCGCCGATGAACATCGTCGGTGCGCCGCCTTTGGTTTCCGTTTTGCCAGGAAGCACAATGATCAGGTTGGTGCCCAGGGAGGCGAATTCGTTAATCACATAGCGGCGCGCGCCTTCACCCAGTGCCGTTAACACGACGATGGCCGCAACGCCGATGGTCATGGCAACGAGCATCAAGGCGGTTCTCAGTTTATGCCGGCTGAGGGCGTTCCAGGTGTAATGCAGGATGTCAAATAGCCGCATGGTAGCGTGTCCTGTTAATCGTCCTGTTCGATACAGCCGTCGACCATGTGAATTTTGCGCCGGGCCCGTTGCCCGATACTGGGGTCATGGGTCACCACGATTAAACTCATGCCCTGTTCATTAAGTTGCTCCAGGATAGCGACCACTTCCTGGCTGGAATGGCGGTCGAGGTTGCCGGTGGGTTCATCCGCCAGGATCGCTTTGGGTTGCATTACCGTGGCGCGGGCGATGGCGACCCGTTGTTGCTGGCCGCCGGAAAGCTGGTCGGGCCGGTGGGAAGCCCGGTCCAGCAGGTTCAGGGAGGCCAGCGTTTGCCGCGCGCGCTCCGCGCGCTCAGCGCGGTCGATACCCGCCAGTAGCATTGGTAATTCCACGTTTTCCTGGGCGGTTAGCCGGGACAGCAATTGAAAGAACTGGAAAATGAAGCCGATTTTTTTTTGCCGCGTGTCCGCCAGCTGATCATCGGACATGGAGGTGACGTTTTGAGAATCAAGGATATAAGTGCCGGCGGTGGGTTTATCCAGCAAGCCGATGACGTTCAGCAGCGTGGATTTTCCGGAGCCGGATGGCCCCATGATCGACACATATTCTCCCTGCGACACATTCAGGTTGATGTCCTGCAAAGCATGAACGGTCTGATCACCCACCACAAATTCCCGTAGTATGCCCTGCAATTCAATCATGGCGCTAGTTACGGTCCGGTGTCGTTTGACAAGCGTACTTGCACACCGTCGGCCAAACCTTCAATGCCGATGGAGGTAACTATCCTGTCGCCTTCTTTGAGACCGCCGGTGACTTCGGTAAAACTCCAGTTGCCAATACCGGTTTCGATCTGGCGCTTTTCCACAGTGCCGTCGTCGTGGTAAACATAGACATGGTTGTTCTCGAACAGGGTCTCGGTGGGAACCCTTAACACGTTGTCCCTGCGCGCCAGGATGATTTCCGCATCGGCGCTATAACCGGGCATCAGGTTCTGTTCACCAATGGTACGGGCAAAATACACTTCAACATCCACCGTACGGGCTTGCTTTTCCTTATCCTGAACATAAGGTGCGATTCGGTGTACTTTGGCGTCAAAGGGATGATTGGGAAAGGCGTCCAGGGTGATGCGCGCTGGAAGTCCCACTTTCACCGACGGTGCATCCACCTCGTCAATGGGAGCCAGTACATAGATACATCCGAAGTCAATCAAGTCGATGACCGGCAAGGTCGGAATGCCCACCGGTGACGGCGTTACAATTTCTCCTAATTCACCGTTAACCTCGGCCACGACACCGTCAAAGGGCGCGCGGATAATGGTGCGATCCACAGCAGCTTTGGCCACATCGATTTGGGCCTGGGCGACCGTTTGCTGATCCCTGGCGGCTTTACAGGCGGCTTTTGTCGCTTTGGCATTACCTTGTGCCGATTCCGCCTGTTCCTCCGAGGCCAGGGACTGGGCATGTAACCGGGTAAGCCGATTCGCTTCCCGGTTGGCTACGTCGTAGCGGACGCAGGCTTCATCGGCTTTTGCCTTGGTCGCGTTGGCCTGGTTGCGGGCGAGCAGCAATTGCGCTTTGACATCCTTGTTCCAGAGTTCAACCAGGACGTCGTCGAAATGGACTTTGTCGCCTTCCTGCACCGCAAGTTTGGAAATTTGCCCGCCAACATGGGGCGCCAACCGCGCCCGGCGGCATGCCTCGACAGTACCGGCACGGGTATTGGTGACCGTGGACTCCACCGTTCCCCGCGCTACCGTCGCGGTTGTAATTGAAATTGGTTTTGGGCGGGAAAGGTATTGAATTAGAAAAACGACAACAAGCACAACGCTGATAATGGCAATATATTTTACAGGCCGTTTTAACATGGTGTCAGGTGAATCCTGTTATTATGTGAAACCCGGTTTAGTATTAATTTCGACCTGCAAAACGATATGACGTTGCGGCTGTGTCCGTGAGCCCGGTGTGGATACCTGGCGTCTGCTATTGCTCGTGGTTTGTGTGGTAGATAGCTGATCTGGTTATTTCTCCACTGACAAGCTATGTGCCAACAAACTTATTCCTCCGTAATACGCACCGCCAGCACGTCGCAGGGAGCATGATGTAACACGGCATTCGCTGTTGAACCCAACAGGATTTTGACGCCATGTCTGCCGTGGGAGCCCAGCACGATCAGGTCGACGTTATTGTCCGTGGCATATTGCACAATCTCGTTAGCGGCGTTTCCGAATTCAAAGACGACGTTAATATCTTCCATGTTCAGCTTTTTCTGCAGCTCTTCGATCGGTCCCTTGGCATTGTTGATTAATTCTTCGTTGGGTATGGTATACGTGGGAGTGATCAGCGCGGTTTCGCCGAATCCCATGTAGGGAAGGTAATCAATGGCATGGATAATCGTCAAAGTGGTCTTGTTGGAGATTACCATCTCATGAGCTTTTTTTAACACGGCCTCCGCGGATTCGGTGAGATCAATGGCAGCCAGAATATTGCTATATGTACTCATGATGACACTCCGTCAATTGTGTTAGTTGTCCTTTGCGCCCTGGGCTATCCATTGTTTGATCGTGTCTCTTTGCTTTTTGGGTATCAACTGCAGTGAACCATGGGGCATGGTGATTGCCGGATCCGCCTTGCCGTCAATGAGCAATACCAGGCTACTGGATAACGGTTCACCCGGGGTGATGACCGGTCCGAATTTGGTTCCCTTCATTAATGTCGAATAAGACTCGAGATTCAGACCGCTTTTTTTGTAACCTTCGCCTTCCGGGTTGTGGCAGGAGATACAGTGTTCAGCCAGTATGGGCTTTACGTCCTTGGAGAAGCTGACGGTTTCGTTTTCGCCGGATTGGCTGCACGCCGATAACAGGCCAAAACCGGTAATTATGCCTAAAAAAATAAGGAATTGTTTCATGGTCGATTGCCGCTTGGGTATTAGTTCAATGAATTAGCCGCTTCCCTAAGATTGGTTACTGGATAACAGCCAGTTTGATCGTTCCGCGCACAGGGTTTGTTGATGCAGCTCAAGTGATCCGGGATCATTATAGTGCAATTTACCGATCCTCCTGTATTATTGTACAACAAAATACAGGTAACAAAAACAGAAGTGAAAAAGGAGAGTCCTATGAAGACAGTGACCAGAGTGCTTACAGGTGTACTGACCATTGCCGCCCTGTTGTCTGCCAGCCAACTGGCGTTTGCCGGTGATGCGGCCGCGGGCAAAGAAAAAGCCAAAAGCTGCGCCAGTTGCCATGGTATGAATGGTAAAAGCAACAACCCGAACAATCCTAACCTGGCGGGACAAAAGAAAAATTATTTGATTAAAGCGATGAAAGCCTATAAGTCTGGCGCGCGGAAAGATGCCATGATGAACAGCATGATGTCGACACTTTCTGACGAGGATATGGAGAACATTGCCGAGTATTACAGTAGTGTAAAATAACAACAATTGTATAACGTAGGATCAGGTGAAGCGGCTAGCCGGGCGGATACGCAATCTAGAATAGTTACTAATTTGTTTTGCAGTTGTCAGACGTATTTGTTTCCTGCCAGCCGCTTTTCCAACACCGTCACGCTGTATTCCACGTCTTCGCGTTGAGCCGGCAGGATGCTGGGAACGTAGGCGATGTAAATGGATTTGGTAACAACCGTACCGACTTCGTTTTTGTGATACACCCACCATACACCGTGAATACCCGATTCCATAATTTCGTCGCGACCGAAAATCGACAATGTTGCGTCAACGTCCCCTTTGCCCAAAATTTTCTTTAATGAGTCTTCGCAAGCTTCGCTACAGGCGACAGCGTCCAGATCAATAATCGTTTCGCGGCCGCTCTTTAACAGGTTGTGTAGCGCATTTCTTATTTCTGTCAGTATGATGTCGAGGGTATCGCCTTGCCTCTTGCCCAAGGCGTTTTCGAACGAGACGATGTTATCATCATTGCTCATGGTAGAATTCGGTGTCCTCATGATAGCTGCCTATTGCTTGTGGATTGTGGGATCTTGGTTTGTCTGCGTAACAGTATGTATATAGTATTTATACGGAATTGTTCCTTGATGTACATCAAAGCCTTCTTTTTCCTATCCCAGAAATCCAATAAGTCGTTGCGTTTAAGCAGTTAAACGGCAATTTGGTGTGATGGGGAGAAATATTAGAATTTACTAATTTTTGCAGCAGGCGCCGGGCCTATGACCAAGCGACTGGGTACCGGCGGCTTTACCGCCGGTGTTATCGCTTAGCGTGCTGGATGATAACTAAATAGTTATGGTTGGGTTAGTTCGGAGGCGCGGAGTAAACCCGGACTTTCAGGGCTTTCAGTTCCTTTTGGATGTCCTCGGGAATATCGGTTCCCCGTGAACCCGAATATGAAAAGGTTATGTATTCTTCATACTCGCGGTAACACTTTTTCGCGTAGGGATTGGAGGTATATTGCAGCATGCATTCCTTGAGATAGAGATCGGAAAGGGAGTAGTAAAAACTGTAGTCAATGGTGCGGTCGATAATCGCCAGCCAGTAAAGGATGCGCGGGATATCGGCCTTTGATGGCTTTGAATTTAAATAGTGATATAAGCGGCCACGTAGCCACACCCGTGCGACTTTTTCTTTTTTGCTGGGGAACTCGGCGCTTCCAGGTTCAGTCAGCGGCCCGAGAATTTTATCCACATACATTTGCAGTTGTTTCATATCTGGTGAAACGACTTTCGATACCTTCTGTTTTTCCAGATCCTTCAATCCTTCTATCCACTGATTCAGGCTGTTTTTCGTGAATTTGGTATGGTGAGGATAGTTTTTCAGTTTGGCAAGATGGTCCAGAGCGGCCTTGGGGTCGTTTTCTACCTGGGTGTAAATTGTCAGGATACGTTTCATGACCGTCAGTAACTCGGTTTCGGAAATGTCGTCGGTTTTTTTAAGGTATTGGTCGTAGTATTTAACCGCCGTGTCATAGTTGCGAGTCATGTAGTTGAACTCGGCGAATTGCAGGTCATTTTCGAAATGCTTTTCGCTTATGCCAGTGAACAGCGTTCTCGTTTTTTCATCCTGTGTGTGGCACGAAGTGCAAATGGAAACGAATTCCTTGAGAATATTCCTGGCATAGTTGTAGTTCTTGTATTTTAATGCGGTATCGACGTCGGATAACTGGGTTTTGATTACATCAAACGAAATCCGGTAGGTAGGAGACTTGATATCAAAATGTGGCCGGGCTTTGCTGAATAGATCATCAAGCTTTTCGACTTTCTGTTGAATATGTTGTTTTGTAGCGGCTTGTTCGAATTTCTTTTCATCAAGCATGACGGGGAACAACTGTTCCATAATGAGGCCGATTTGGCTCATGATTTGATTGATGGACTTGTCGGCGCCTGTTTTAGCAATGCTGGTGCCGGCGGTAATGGAGGCAAAAACGAGGAAGGCAATAACGAGCCGTTGGGTTTGTATCATGGATTCACCTGCTTGTTGTAAAATTCTGGCATATTTAAACAGACTCAAAAATCCGGGCAAACGTGATGTCAATCATTTAAAAAAACTCTGGTTTACTGGCGATACGCTCGTGCAGGCTGCCATTTATCTAGCCGTCCCATGCCGTTGTTAATATACTAACTTAATATTGAAAAGGCGGCGATTTAACCGCACACCCTGTAAATGGCAATTAACAGTAGAGCGTGTTCCCCAACCGCCATCCCGTCCAATGACCGCGATTTGCCATTGCCGCTGTTGTCGTGTTCTTGTGTGACGGGATTTTGATAAAATAACGGTTGTTATTGTTCCTCGATTTTAATGTGCAACAACACGTCGCAACAACGTTGCAATGTTGTATTAACACCGGGCCCGTGGGCATTGGCTTGTATATCGGTCGGCTAGTCTTCTTTTTTACCTTTTTGGCGTTTTTTCTCCCATTTCTTGATGCGCTTGTCCCATTTTTTGAATTTTTTACGGCAGTATTCGTCGAGTTTTTCGTAGCTGTCGAAATATTTCTTGTAGTCCTCTTCGGCCGGGCCGTCAAATTCGCAACATTCATTGGAATGTTCGCGGCAAATCTGGGGCCTTGTTTCGTAGATGCCACACTGGCCGTCGGGCAGCAGGTGCAGACAGGGATTGGCGGCACTTAAAAACCATCCGTCGTCATCCTTGAAGATGCTTACGTCGCGATGGGATACCAGCCACAGCAGGTAGTCGTAGTCTTTCATGGACCGCGGCGCGTCGATTTCCTGGGTAACATAAGTACAGCAAATGGAGTGTTTGCAGTAGTCGCATTTGTTTTCGGGAGTGATTTTTATTTTTTTGGGCAGATCCTTAATGGTGAAATGTGCTGTTCCCATAGTACCTTTACCTTGATTGATGATCGCGAAAAATTAGATGGCTTATTGCCGTGTCCCGGTAACCTTAATGGGTAACCGGCGATCTGTAAACCCCGATATAGCAGGGGTGGCCGGGTCGGGTGTATGTTACCGCTCCCATGGCTGTCATTGTTTATTCGTGATTTGTGCCAATAAATAATCGTCGTTACAGCTCAACAGCGGTTGCGATGGCCATTGCCGAGCGCCGGGTTTGACTGCGGCACGGGCCGATGACCTGGCTCAGGATTGCAGGGCCAATTCGTTGAGTAATATAGACTGGGCGGCAAAAACCACTTAAGATTAGCAGATTTCCGCCCCACAGTAACTGCCA
>JASFOJ010000077.1:0-21445 GCA_050116575.1 Gammaproteobacteria bacterium
CAGCGCTACCCACACGAAGAAGTGGACTAAAAACACCAACTTAATGTAGCCAAACAGCAACTTTAGCTGGCTTTAGAATGCATTCAACGAAATGGCGGGCACGTGGAGTGGCAGTTGGTTTTGTAAAGTCGCACTTGTGTCCAATCCCCATCCACGCATCAAATGAATGTCCGCCCGATCCTGGTGCACGGCCGGACACTGCCAAATGTGCCAGTGCGGGTATCCATAAAGTTAACGCGTCATTCGCTTCCATATCGACGGCTTACAATATTATTATTCCACACTGGACTTGACGCCCCTTTTACCGGACAATTTATTTATGTGGTTACGCACAAGTTGCAATCTGGCTTTCGATATTTCCGTACCGACACCGTTCATTCTGATATTGCGCCCCCGTAGCGGTGCGCAACAATGGGTCGCGCGTGAAGAATATCGATTAACTCCCAGTGTACCGGTGTTTGAGTTCACCGATAACTACGGCAACCTTTGCCAGCGCCTGATTGCCCCCCCTGGTGCTTTCGAAATACGTACTGCCGCCGAAGTAAAAACCGCCGATTATATTGACCAGGCTCCCGGCGCGCCGTTTGTTGAAATCCAGTATCTTCCCGATGCCGTACTCAGTTATCTGTTACCGAGCCGTTATTGTGAGTCGGACCGCTTTGGCCAAATGGCGGCTGAAATTACAGCGGGCAAGCAGGCGGGCTACGACCAGGTCACGGGCATCGTTGAATGGTTGCGCAGTAACGTTGATTTTCGCCCCGGCAGCAGTGAGGTTCCCGTTTCTGCGATAGAAGTGAATACCAGGCGATTTGGCGTGTGCCGCGACCTGGCGCATCTTGGTATTGCATTGTGCCGCAGCCTCAGCATCCCGGCGCGTATGCTGGTTGGCTTCCTCCACGACCTGCAGCCAATGGATCTGCATGCCTGGTTTGAGGCTTACGTGGGCGGACGTTGGTACACCTTCGATCCTACCCAGTCGCAACTGCGAAGCGGCTATGTAACCGTTGGCTATGGCCGCGATGCCGCGGACGTCGCCGTTTACAATCAGTTTGGACCGCCAGTTTATCCAACTGCGCAAAACGTGGGTGTGGAACATATTCAGGGCGAGGACTCTTGATGTGGTGTATTGTCATGTGATGGATTCGTTAATTAGCTGACCAACGGATTATTAGATACGCAACGTTATTTGCGACCATCCAATATCCCACCTTACATTTAAAACAATACCGCTATTTATTATTGCTTTTTGATTTCCTGCCTTTCTGCTTCATATTGCTCATAGGATTTTCCGGTTTCAGACATGCACTTGTCATATTCTGATGGCGGCAACTTCTGACAATCATTTTTCTGCTTGATTTGAACAGCCTCATACATTTGTCTGTTGCTGCACGATGCGGTAGCGGTCAAAAGCAACAGCAAGCAGGCTAACGTAAAATAACTCCTCAACATTTTCGACCTCCGTTGACACATGATAAGATCAACTCGCGAACAATCTTTGTATTGGACTCAAAGAACACCGGTATTTTTCAGGTTCATAATATCGGGCACACTTGTTAACGCGTTTCCTTGCCAGATGCCGGGTTAGGCGTTACATTTTTGGCAAAATGGTAAGCGGGCAGTTGCAAGCCTTCGCGCTCATAAAAACGATGCGCATCTTTTCTTTGAACCCCGGAATCGAGATGAAACTGTTCGCATCCTTCCCTTGATGCCAGATCTGTCAACCATTGCAGTAACATGGACCCGTAACCTTTTGACCGAACATTTGCCAGCGTTACGAGATCATCTACGTATAAATAACGCTTCCACGCAAGGCTTTCACTAATTCTATACCCAGCGACGGCAACAGGTCTCCCTGACACTTCAAGATAAGCCAATTGATATCCAAATTTCTGTAATTCGCGGACTTTTTGGACAAAAGTCTGTTCCGCAATATCCGGTCGCAGTTCTTTCATGACGGAATAGCAGGCGCCTATTTCTGAGTCTGTATTTGCGATGTGTATAGTCATATATTGCCTTGTTACGTCTAATATTGACCCCGTTATCGTATAAAACACCCCGTACAGGTGCGACTCATTTTGCAGCATCTGTACACGATGCGTTTATTGCCGTGTGTTTGAGGATTTCACCCTGATTGAAATCCTCAAACGCGCCAGGATTAGCGGGGAGACGCGTATCTACATAATATATCGAAACAAAATGATCGTTTCCCATTGACGCAATAACAGGGATTAATTTGTACGGATATTGAAACCCGATTATAAAGCATAAACACTCAGTCTTGCGCGGTATCTTTTTTGTTTAAAGGTTAGAATAGTCGTCCACGCACTGGCGTAGTACAGCGGCCAGTTCGCTTGTAGCGGGACCAATATTGTCGGGCTTACCAAAGACCAAATACAAGTTGGCCCGATATACCTGACCTTCACGGAGCGGCAATGGTTTAAGTTCGCCCGATTCCAGTTTGTGTTGCACAAAATGGCGCGGCAACCACGCAAACCCCAGGCCGGACGCAACGGCGGCCACCGCGGTTTCCATACTGGTCACTGTCCAGCGGTGTTCCGCCCCCAGCCAGCCCATATCAATATTGTGCCGGATGCCGGAGTCACGGATAACCACTTGCATTTCCCGCTCAAGGTCCTTCTTCGCCAATACGCGACCGGTTTGATGCAACGGGTGACTGGTGTGGGCAACGGCGATAAATTCAACCTGGTAGAGAATATCGCCAAGATAGTCCGACGGATACGAAGCGCTGATCAGCAAATCCGCCTCGCCGGATTCCAGTTCCTCATCGGCGCCCGACAGCACGACTTCCTTTAGTTGTACACGGGTACCGCCACTGCGCGGCGCAAAGTTTCTCAGGGCCTCCATCAGCAGGGTGCTGGGAAAGGCGGCGTCCACCACAAAACGAATTTCCGCTTCACGGCCCTGGCTCATACTATACGCCAGTTGCTCCAACTCAAGGGCATCTTTGACGAGATGGCGGGAACGGCGTATCAACACCTGCCCAGCCTCGGTTAATTCCGCCTTGCGACCCTGCACTTGTAACAACTCAACCCCCAGTTGCTGTTGCAGCTTTTGGATGGCGTAACTAATGGTGGATTGGCTGCGAAACAACCGGGCAGCAGCCTGCGCATAACCGCCGTATTCCACCACGGCCTGTAGGGCTCGCCATTGGTCCAGTGTCGTTTTTGGCGTATTTTTAGGCATTATGTTCTATTTTTTCGATCAATTTCTTCCATATTTTAGACTTTTTTATCGATAATTAAAAGCCATAATAAGATCTATAACATTCACCGGACTTGCGAGTCCAACCGGAAAAGGAGATCGACATGGAAAAAGTTTTAACGCCGTTTGCCCGTCTGTTTATGGGACATATATTTTTGCTGGCCGGCATTAACAAAATCGGCCAATACACCGGAACCCAGGGATACATGGAATCCATGGGCGTACCCGGCGAATTGCTGCCCCTGGTCATCCTATTGGAAATCGTTGGTGGTCTGGCGGTTATTGTTGGCTGGCAGGTGAAATGGGCATCACTGGCGCTGGCAGGATTCACGATTGTATCTGCCCTTATTTTCCACTCAAATCTCGGTGACCAGACGCAAATGATCATGTTCATGAAAAATTGGTCAATTGCCGGTGGATTATTGTTGCTCGCCGTCCATGGCGCCGGTCAATTTAGCGTGCAAAGCTATCTGGCGCGTTCCCACAGGCAGCCTTCCGGTCATTCCGGCGCACACGCTTAATACACGACGCCTACCGGACTAATCCCGCGCAACCGGGTTAGTCCGGTTTTTTCAGTCATCGAATCCGAACGTTGATGTTCTTACAAACAGGTTTATCACTATCAGGAGTCTTTCATGAGTTTATGCAAACAAGGCAAATTACAGGGCGACTGGCTTGAAGAGGAAACCAGGGACGGCGAATTCGTCCGCATGGACTCGGTGTTTCGTAACTGGGTAACCGCAGACGGTTCCCCCGGCCCCACCGGCAAAGGCGGATTCAAGGCGGAACCGGACCGTTATCACCTTTATGTGTCTTTCGCCTGCCCCTGGGCCCACCGTACCCTGATATTCCGGAAGCTTAAACAACTGGAAGACCTCATTACGGTCTCCGTGGTACATCCCGATATGGGACCGGAAAGCTGGAAATTCGACAGCAGTTTCCCCGGCGCAACACCCGATCACATCAACAACTTCGACTATCTGTATCAGGCTTATACGTTGGCCGACCCCAATTACTCCGGCATTGTGACCGTCCCAACGCTGTGGGACAAAAAACAAAACACCATTGTCAACAATGAGTCGGCGGAAATCATACGCATGTTAAACAGTGCGTTTAATGCCTTTACCGACGTTAAAACCGACTACTATCCGGAAGAACTGCGTCCGGAAATTGATGAGATCAACGATTGGGTTTATAACGCCGTCAATAACGGCGTGTACCGCTGCGGGTTCGCCCGCACCCAGCAAGCGTATGAGCAAGCCTTCGATAAATTGTTTGATGCACTGGATACGCTGGAACATCGCCTGGCCCAACAGCGCTACCTGGTGGGCAATACCATTACCGAAGCGGACTGGCGCCTGTTACCCACTCTGCTGCGTTTTGACCCGGCCTACGTGGGTCATTTCAAATGCAACCTGCGGCGAATTGCCGATTATCCCAACCTTTCCAACTATATGCGGGATCTGTATCAGCAGCCGGGCATCGCGGATACATTTAACCTTGAACATGTAAAACGCCATTATTACTGGAGTCATGAGTCCATTAATCCCACACGTATCGTGCCCAAGGGACCGAAACTGGATTATATGGCGCCCCATGACCGCGACCGCTTTGCCTGACAAAGCTCACATTAGCTGACAACACTCAGGTCGATAGTCTGACCCAACACGCTACTCAGGTAATCACGAAATAAACCCAAACGGTTGATCAGCGGGATTAGCCGGTGGTCAATGCTGTTGGCCGGCAACAATAACACGGTCTCGGCATCCAGGTTGGCTTCCCCTTTGACCCGGCTGCCGGCAATTTTCCGGCACGCTAAAGATACTTGCGTTAATCGGCCTGTAAAATATCGTGCCCGCAAACGTTGCCACTGAACGTTCATTACATTTTCACTTGCAGTTTCACCGTCGCTTTGACTGCCCCGGTCGCGGCACAGCACAAACAGTACGACCGGCACGTTGTTGTTAATAACAAAATTTGCCAGCTCGGGCATAACTGTCCGCGCATAGTCCGATAAAAAATCGCCAAAGGGGTCGATTAACAGTAACGAGATCCGGGTGTGGTTTTCCGCAGGCACGCAATTGACAATGGAAAAGCTCTCCAGGGGATCGAAATCATGCCATCGCAAAGGCACGAAGCCACACGCCAATAAGTCGCGCAACGCGTCGGGGTCACGGTCAGAAACGACAATGCGCGCATTGCGCTTTTTACTCCTGCAAATATTACGCACGACATTACCGCTGCCATAGTAACGGTCCATGTAATCGGGCTGGGCATCGCGTAGCGCACAATCCGGCAGCTGCTCCACACGGCGAATAACTTTTTCATGGGGCGGCTCGGCAAACGGCCGGCCGCCAAACGGATCCACAAACACAAAATCGCCCTGCTGGCCGTCGAGCCACCATTGCGTGAACTCGGCAACTATGCCGTGTTTAATCAAGTCTCCGGCATTGCCCATATCATAAGGTAAAGGTGACGCATTCATGCCAGCTACCGCCGTCCTGGTTTTATCATTTTTCAGCATTCGTCGATACTATGGGACACACTTAACATTCTCACCATCGTGCTCTTCGTACAGTGGTGTCACGATATGCCAACTATCGCCGGGTAACAATATACACAATGAATGTAGGCCTTCAGGGGTTTCCCGGGGCCATACACGGCAATCAATTGCACCAATAATGAACGATCGATACAGTCCTGTCCTTAAGCCTCTCTTAATCCTGCCATAACTCTCACATCAGCGTGGTTTCGTCTAATAATAAGCAACAAAACATTAACCAGACTTGTTTAACAAACTGACAGATTATCAACTTTACCAACGAGGACAACATCATGGACAACACTGTAAACCGTATTACCCGCATTGTGTTCGGAAGCACATTAATCGGCATCGCCCTGGTGGTCAGTGCCGCTCCCCTGGGTGGGTATGCGTTGCTACCGCTGATCGCCATCCCGGTCATTCTGTCCGGTATTTTCGGCGAAAACCTGATCGGCGAACTTTTAGCCGCTCCGGCACAGTCTGTTAAATCCGGCATGAATCGCTACGCGGCAAAGCTGTCGAAACGCACCAGGCGTAACCCCGTCACTGTATAAAGTAGCGCAAACGCACCGCTTTTCAGTGGGTTTGAAAGAGCGCTCATCCGTGTCCTTTCTCCTCCCTAAAAGCACGAGGGGCCTCTTTCACACCATCCCCAACCCTCTCTCTTTTTCGAGAGAGGGATTTTTTTGCGGATACGATCGATGCCCTCGCGGGCTCGCGGGTCACTGCGCTCCCGCGTTAACACTATGATTAATTAGTTTATTGTCCATTAAGATTTTCCAAAACCACCGACATTGTAATTAATCTTAGTCAACAAAATCCTGTTTTTACCAAGGGTATTCGTTAAAACTCGTTTATAATTTATTTAGAATAGGCGAAACAGAACACACTGTATCGACGGCGTTCTTAACGCTACTTCAGCCCAGCAACACGCCAAGCGTTACGTAAGTCGTCGTGCATGGCAAATTTGAAAGTGCCGGTGCCACTCATTGGAGCTCATCGATGTATGACATCCAACTTTTTTCCAGTCTTATCGTCATCGGCGTTTTAATCTACTCCGCCATGATACATGGTCTGGTCTACTACCGTCTGGGATATCGCCGGGAACACTGCGCCTTTGCCCTGTTGTGCGTGATGTTCGCCCTTTATGCAGCGACTAATATTTTCGCGTTATATATGACCGCCAATCTGCAAACATATATAGTCACCAGCAAACTCTCCACGGTATTTGTGATCTTCGCGGCCGTTTCCCTGGCCTGGTTTGCCACGGAATTTCTGCACGACAACCATAATATCCCGTTGAAACCCATTATCCTGTCGCTGGTTCCGTTTTTTGTTCTCGATCTGGCCATGACCAACGGCATATTGTGGAGCAGCATCGACGGGATAGAACTGAAACCCCGCTCGTTTGGCGCCAACGTCATGCAGCCGATTAATCCTGTGATAAGCTGGCCCATGTATGGATTATGGACGGTTATCGCGGGCATCTATATACTGATGACACGCGCTGCGTATCTGTCATTAAAGAAAAGACCTCCCCAACGCGGATTATTGCTCCTCAGCGGTATCGTGCTATTGTCCGCCGGTTTTGTATTCGACATGCTTATCGATTTTGGCATTAATCACTCTTACGTTTATATTTCAGAATTCGTGGTATTGATCTTTGTGGTCCTTATGAGTTTGCATCTTTCCGACGAACTCAGGCTGTATGAACTCAACCTGGAGACACTGGTGAAGGACAGAACCCACGCACTGGAACAAGCCAACAAGGAACTGGAAACCTTTTCATACTCCGTCTCCCATGACCTGCGAGCACCTTTGCGAGCTATAAAGGGGTTTACCGCCATCCTTGAGGAAGACTACATTCAATCCCTCGATTCCAATGCAAAAATGTTCATGGGCAAAATCAGCAACAATGTCACGCGCATGGAAAAAATGATCAATGGCCTGCTTGAATTATCCAGGATCAGCCAGGGACCGTTGCATAGAAACGACATCAATATCAGTGATATGGCTTCGCAGATTATTAAGCAGCTGAAAACTCAATATCCGGACCGGGACGTTACCGTAGATATACAAAGCGGCCTGCATGCTCGCGGTGACCCGATACTAGTGCGCGTGGTTCTGCAAAACCTGCTTGGCAACGCGTGGAAATTTACCAGCAAAAACCAATCAGCCACGATAACCGTGCGGCATTACCTGTCCGACAACGGTAAACAGGGATTTGTCGTCAGCGACAATGGTGCGGGATTTAATCCCAAATACACTGACAAAATATTTTTGCCATTTCAACGATTGCACAACGAGGAAGATTTTTCAGGCACCGGTATTGGCCTGGCGACCGTCAACCGGATCATTAAGCGTCACGGCGGCAAAATCTGGGCAGAAGGTCAGGAAAACGAAGGTGCTTCGTTTTATTTTACCCTGGAGTAAATATAAGTAGGGGGTATATATACAAATAGCAGTTCATTTAAATTTGTGGCCAGCACTGCACTAGCGTAGTTATTTTACCGGCAAGCCGGCGTAGTGCAAGACTCACACCATGAAAGCCAGACGCAATTTTTTACAGATATCGGCTTATGCTTTCAAGTGCGGCTAATAACTCATGTCAACTGAATTATGATTATGCGCGATCCACAAAACCTTCCGGTAGACCTATGGTCAATAATATACAACAGCCGATTATTCATGACTGTATAGGACAGTAGGTGCAGTAAGGCAGCAGGTGCAGCGGCAAAATAATCCAGAAACTAACCCAACGGTGAAAAAGATATCTCGGGTCGGGCTCATTATGAAACCGATTCTTGACTATTGGTTTCCTGTTTATATCATTACATGAAACTGCAAATAAACGCCGGACGCTTCAGCCGGTTTTTGAATTAAGCAACCCAAATCCAACAACTTATGACGCAAACGGCATCTTCCAATCAACACCGCACGGTATCGCTGGTCCTGGGTAGCGGTGGCGCGCGGGGGCTAACACATATCGGCGTTATCGAATGGCTGGAAAAGCATGGCTTTGAAATCAGATCCATCGCCGGTTCATCCATGGGCGCTTTGATCGGTGGGATATATTCAGCAGGTCAATTGGACGTTTATTCAACCTGGGTCAGGGCCCTGGAAAAAATGGATGTTGTCCGCCTGCTGGACCTGTCTTTCCGGCGCCACAGCCTGTTCAAGGGCGAGCGGATTATTGAAACGCTGAAGGAACTGATAGGGGACCATACCATTGAGGAGTTACCGATTTCCTACACAGCGGTTGCCACGGATCTGCACAATCAGAAAGAAATATGGTTACGCCATGGACCCTTGTTCGATGCCATACGCGCGTCGATCGCAATCCCGACCATTTTTTCGCCGCACAAATATATGGGAAAGTTGCTCTTTGACGGAAGCCTGGTCAACCCGGTTCCCATTGCCCCCACCTTAAACGACAAAACAGATTTAACCATTGCCGTGAACCTGAACGGACCCGCTCAAAAAGAACCCGTCACCACGCAATCACCGCCGATGGAATCCGACAATCAAAGCAAAAAGTACCATCAACGAATTGTGCAATTCATTGCCGGCCTGTCCACTAAACAGGAAACGGTAGCCCCCTATGACATGTCGTTTTTCGATATCATTTCCAAGTCCATGGAAATTATGCAGGGAAGAATTACACGCCAGCACCTTGCCGTCTATGCCCCGGATGCAACTATATCCATTCCCATCAACGCCGGTACCTCATTTGAGTTTTACCGTGCGGACGAATTGATCGAACTGGGATGGGAAAAAGCCGAGGCCTGTCTTGCAGAATTTATCGGTAAACAAACCGGCGATCACGCCCCGTAACACCAACCACCAGAACAATTATAGACCCCGTTATTGCATAAATTTGCGGATTACGTTTCGTTCCGTAATCAAAGAAAATTCCACGCCTATGTAGGAGTATTTCAGGATTTCACCGCAAATGAAATCCTGACTCCCCCCCCAGAATACGCTGAATAAAACGCAGTTAGTGGATAGAAACTGATTGACTGGCCCTTATTTAATACAAGAACGGGGTGGATTTATCACTCTTGCCGATAACATCCCCTGCATGTGTATAATGACATCGGGGCCTTGAAATCCGGTTAGCCTGGAAATCTCGGCGATTATCACCTACGCTTGGTTATTTAAGATAATAAGTTATGCTCGAGTCTGTATCCCACAAGGAAAACTACCACTATCTGATCGATAAAGTTGTTCAGCGTGCGCGCGACAAGCTACCCTCGAACCAGCATGCACAAGTCGAAGTTTTCATTCGTCAATTCTATGCCGGCATTGCCTGGGATGACCTGGTCGGACGCAATGTCATGGATCTTTACGGCGCGGTCATGTCACAATGGAGCCTCACCCGCCAGCGCCTCCCCCGGCAACGGCTGATCCGGGTACAAAATCCGGAGATTGAAGAGCACGGCTGGCAATCCACCCATACCATCATAGAAATCATTCAGGACGATATGCCGTTTTTGGTGGATTCGGTGCGCCTGGCATTGAATCGCCACAGCCTAACGGTTCACCTTATTGTCCACCCTGTCATGCGGGTGGACCGGGATAAAAAAGGTAATCTGCTGAAAGTCTACGATTCGTCACAGATGAGCGAGGAAACTTTCAATGAATCCTATTTGTATTTCGAAGTGGACCGCCAGACCGACCACAACACATTGGAACAACTGAAAGACGATCTTAACCGGGTACTAGACGATGTAGTAGTATGTGTTGAAGACTGGCAACCTATGAGGAACCGGTTGCGGAATGTCATCGATGAAATACAGCAGAATCCACCGCCGTTGCGCCCTGAAGACCTGGAAGAAGATCTCGCATTTTTGAAATGGCTGGACCAGGACCATTTTACGTTTATTGGTTACCGTGAATATTCGCTGGAACTGAAAAATGGGGAACATGTACTGCGCATCGTGCCCGATTCCGGCCTTGGTATATTGAGGCACTCCGGTGAGTCTTCAATCTCTCAAAGCTTTGCCCAGTTGCACCCAAAAACCAAGAAGAAGGTACATGAACAGGCGTTACTGGTACTCACCAAAAGCAACTCCCGGGCCACCATCCATCGTCCCGGTTATCTGGATTACGTCGGCATCAAACGTTTTGATAGCAGCGGCAAGGTTGTCGGAGAATGGCGTTTTCTGGGCCTGTATACTTCCTCCGCCTACATCCGCCGCGCCACAGACATCCCTATGTTGCGCCGCAAGGTCCAATACGTGTTGCGCCAATCGGAGTTTCGGCCACACAGCCACTCCCTGAAAGTATTACTTAATATTGTCGAAACATTGCCGCGGGACGAACTGTTTCAGTGTACGGAGGATGAACTTTATGACATGGCCACCGGTATTCTGCACCTGCAGGAACGTCAGCGGGTACGGCTAATTATACGGCCTGACTCTTTTGGACGCTTTGTCTCCTGCCTGGTTTATATGCCCCGTGAGCGCTTTAATACCGCCGCCCGTATTCGGGTTCAGGAAGTTCTGGTCAAGTTTTTTCAGGCCCAGGAACTGGACTTTACGGTGCGGCTTACTGAATCCGTACTGGCCCGAATTCATTTTATCCTGCATTTACCACCCGGTAAGCTGCCGCAGCATGATGTCAGCGAACTGGAAAGCCGTGTCGCCGAAACCATACGCAGCTGGAACGATGTTCTCCACAACAACCTGATCCACGAGTTTGGAGAGGAACAGGGAAACCGCCTGTTCGCCCGTTATCGCGATGCATTTTCGCCGTCCTACGAAAGCGACTATCCGGCGGAAATTGCCGTGGTCGACATCCGTAAAATGGAATCCCTCAGCGAAGATAATCCTTTGGGAATGGCACTCTACCATCCGTTGGAAGCGTCTGCGGAAATCGTACGTTTTAAGCTGTTTCAATGGCGCAAGCCCGTTTCGTTGTCGGTACTTTTACCAGTGCTGGAGAACATGGGTTTAAAAGTGCTGGACGAACGCCCCTACCGAATTCAGGCCAACCATAAACCCAAGGTATGGCTTCATGATATTGGCATGGAATACGGAGACGGCAAGCAACTGGACACCGATCAGGTGCGGCAAATATTCCAGGATGCTTTCGCCCGAATATGGAATCGCGAGGTGGAAAACGACGGCCTCAATGCGCTGGTACTGCGAGCACAATTGAGTTGGCGTGAAGTGGTGATATTGCGCAGTTGCGTCAAGTATCTCCGGCAAACAGGTTTCCCATTCAGCCCTCGCTATATGGAACGGGCGCTGTTACACCATCCGCAAATCACCCGCATGCTGGTGGACCTGTTTTTGATTCGCTTTAATCCGGAACAACAGGAACAGGCCCCAAAACGCAGTGAAAGTATCTGTGATTCCATCAGCCAATCGCTGGACGACGTCCCTACCCTGGATGAAGACCGCATCCTGCGCCGGTTATTCGTGTTGATCCAGGCAATTTTACGCACCAATTATTTTCAAACCGGCAACGACGGTAATGTTAAAGACTATCTGTCAATAAAAATCGATCCCACGCGCATCCCGGACATGCCGGTACCGCGGCCCCAATACGAAATTTTTGTTTATTCACCGCACGTCGAAGGCGTCCATTTAAGGGGCGGCAAGGTTGCCCGGGGCGGCATTCGCTGGTCCGACAGGCTGGAGGACTTTCGTACCGAAATCCTGGGACTAATGAAAGCCCAGATGGTCAAGAATGCGGTGATCGTACCGGTGGGTGCCAAGGGCGGTTTCGTGGTTAAAACCAAGTTACGCGGTAAAGACAATGGCGCCGTTTACGACGAGGTGGTGCGATGCTACAGCACCTTTATTCGCGGTCTTCTGGATATTACCGACAACCTGCGGAACAATGAAATTGATCCACCGGCCCAGATCGTACGCTATGATGAAGACGATCCCTATTTGGTTGTCGCCGCCGACAAGGGAACTGCCACGTTTTCCGACACCGCCAACGCTATTGCGCGGGAATACGGTTTCTGGCTGGATGATGCCTTTGCATCTGGCGGCTCCACCGGTTATGACCACAAGAAAATGGGGATTACGGCGCGCGGCGTCTGGGAATCCGTCAAACGTCACTTCCGTGAAACCGGCAAGGATATTCAAAAAGAAGATTTTACCGTGGTGGGTATCGGCGGTATGGGCGGCGATGTATTCGGTAACGGCATGCTGCTTTCCCGGCATATCCGATTGATCGCTGCTTTTAACCATCGCGAAATTTTTGTTGATCCCGATCCAGACCCCGAAGCCAGTTACCGGGAACGAGAACGCCTGTTTCACCTGCCACACGCCAGTTGGTCCGACTATGATCCCTCCCTGATATCGCAGGGAGGTGGCGTTTACTCAAAGTCCAGCAAAGCCATTACCGTTTCACCGCAAATGCAAAAGGCACTGGACATTGATGCCAAATCGTTAACGCCCAATGAGTTGGTTAGCGCAATCCTGAAGGCGCCGGTGGAATTACTCTGGAACGGTGGAATAGGCACTTTTGTAAAAGCAAGCACCGAAAGCCACGACGATGCCGATGACCGCAGTAACGACGCGGTGCGTATCGATGCCAAGGACTTGCACTGCATGGTGACCGGCGAAGGCGGCAACCTGGGTTTCACTTACAGGGCCAGAATTGAATACGCCCAGCACGGCGGGCGTATTAACACGGACTTTATTGATAACTCCGGCGGAGTTGATTGTTCAGACCACGAAGTGAACATCAAAATTCTGCTGAACAAAGTGATCATAGAAGGCTGGCTCAATGAAAAACAACGCAACCGGTTATTGGCGGAAATGACCGACGAAGTCGCGCGGCTGGTACTGATCAACAACTATCAGCAAAGCGAAGCGTTGTCCCTGAGCCAACATTTAGCCCCTGTTATGCTCGATGAACACAGCCGGTTAATTCGCTCGATGGAGCGCAACGGTTTACTGGACCGGCAAACCTGGGTATTACCGGATGATGAAGAACTTGCCGCAAGACGCAGCGCCGGACAGGGTTTAACTCGTCCCGAGCTGGCCGTGCTGCTGGCTTACAGCAAGATTGATCTGTTTCAAACACTGCTGGCGTCGGACGTGCTGGAAGAAAGTTACCTTGTCAATCAATTGCCGGTGTATTTTCCCAAACCCGTAGCGAAACGCTTTGGCAAACACCTCAAACACCATTCCCTGAAACGGGAAATAATCGCAACCTTTATTGTTAACAGCATGGTTAACCGCATGGGCATTGGTTTCGCCTTTCGCCTGCACGAACACACTGGAGCGTTTCCCGCGGAGATTGCCCGTGTCTATATGGTAACGCGCAAGGTATTTGCGCTGCCCTCCCTGTGGCGTGATATTGCCGATCTTGACAACCAGGTGGAGGCGTCAGTTCAGTTAACCATGCTCAATGAAATCCGCAAGCTGACCAACCGTTCCTGCTTGTGGCTGTTGCGCAACCGCAAGCAGCCTCTGGATATCGGGTCGACCATTGAAACATTTGCTGACGGTGTAGAACAACTTATTAGTGATATGCCTTCATTGCTTGTCGAAGATGACAAAGAGCAGTTGAATCAAATTGCCGCCGAATGTCGGGACCAGGGTGTACCTGAAAGCCTGTCAACACGCATCGCCGGACTGAAATTTTTGTTTCCCGTACTGGATATCATGGAAGTTGCCCACCATAGCGGGAGGAAACCGCAAATGGTGGCGAGACTATACAACCTGATGGGGGCGGAACTGGAACTGCACTGGCTGCGCGACCAGATCAGCACTTTGGGACAGGAGGAACACTGGACACGGCTGGCCCGTTCAACCCTGCGTGACGAACAATACCGTTTGCAACGCTTATTAACAAACGAAGCGCTGGAATTGGTCGACAACGACAGCGAACCCGAAACGGCCATGGAAAAATGGAAACAGGCCAACCAGATCATGGTGGACCGTTACCTGCAACGCTTTGCGGAGTTTAAAACCGGCAACGTGGATCTGGCGCTGCTCAGTGTTGCCACCAATGAAGTGCGCAAATTAATTCGCACCACTGATGGGGCCATTGACGAATAGTTGCCGTTGGCAATCTATGCTGCATCAGCGATAACGGGATGTTAAACGCACACCTGTTTGCGGATCAAATAAGTGCACGTTGTCAGGATTAAATGCAAGTTTGATCCGGTCACGTTCCTTTACCCTGGTGGCAGCATCCAGCCGGGCGCTCACATCGAGTTTGTCACCCCGGTGTTTTTGCAGGTTCATGTCTTGTTCCAGCACCGGCATATCCGGCCAATAGTTAACGTTCAGTCGAAAATAAGCCAACGCTTCGGCACCCAGCCATTCTGCAACATCCACTTTCGCGCTAAATGCGACCCATTGTTTATCCTTTTCCTGGTCATCAGCCATGATATGGAAATGCTCCGGGCGAATACCGGCGATGGCATAATCCAGTTCCCTGGGCGGTTTTACAAGTGCGGGAAAATCCGATTCGACATTTAACAGAGGGAATGTCAATCGGCCACCGCTGATTTCAACGGGTAAGAAATTCATCGCCGGTGAGCCGATAAAGCCGGCAACAAAGACATTTTGCGGCCGTTGATACAATTCATAAGGCGTGCCGACTTGCTGGACAATTCCGTCTTTCAATACTGCGACCCTGTCCCCCAATGTCATGGCTTCGGTTTGATCATGGGTTACATATATTGTCGTGGTACCCAGACGCTTTTGTAAGCGGGAAATTTCGGTCCGCATTTGGTTGCGCAACCGCGCATCCAGATTGGACAGGGGTTCGTCCAGTAAAAAAGCAACTGGGTCACGCACAATGGCCCGCCCCATGGCAACACGCTGTCGTTGACCGCCGGAAAGACTACGCGGTTTGCTGTCGAGAAAATGGCTGAGTTCCAGGATGGCGGCCGCCTCCTCCACTCGCCTGTTAATTTCCGGACGGGGTACCTTGGTCATCGCCAACGGAAAGGCAATATTCTCCCCCACGCTCATATGGGGGTACAGGGCATAGCTCTGGAACACCATGGCCATGTTGCGGTCCCTGGGGTCAAGGTCATTAATGACAGTATCATCGACCCGGATCTCACCGCTGCTGACCGATTCAAGACCGACAATCATGTTCAGCAATGTGGACTTACCACAACCGGACGGGCCCACCAGAATAAAAAATTCGCCGTCATTGATCGTCAGGCTGACATCGCTAACCACCCTGTGACCACCGGGAAACCGTTTAGACACATTACTGAGTTCAATTTTTGCCATAAGCTTCCTGATTGTTTATCAACCCTTGACGGCACCGGAAGTGAGCCCGGATACAATGCGCCGTTGAAAAATCAGCACCACGATCATCACCGGCACCGTGACCACCACCGAAGCCGCCGCTATGGCACCGGTGGGTAACTCAAAACGCGAACTGCCGGTGAAAAACGCAATGGCCGCCGGTACCGTACGGGCGTTATTGGTGGATGTCAGCGAAATAGCGAATAAAAAATCGTTCCAGGCGAAGATGAATACCAGTATCGCCGCGGTAACTACACCGGGTGCCGCCAGTGGCGCAATAACACGAACAAATGCCTGCAGGGGCGTTGCACCATCAACACGCGCCGCCTTGTCCAGGTCCCAGGGAATCTCCCGGAAAAAAGCCGACAATGTCCAGATGGCCAGCGGCAGCGTGAAAGTCATGTACGGCAGAATAAGGCCCGGCCAGGTATCGAACAAACCCGTCAACCGCCATATGTTAAACAACGGTCCGACAATAGCCACCGGTGGAAACATGGCGGTGGCCAGCGCACCGGCCAGAATTAACCGCCGGCCGGGAAATTCCAGGCGCACAATGGCATAGGCCGCCAGCATCCCCAGTATCACGGCAAAGAGGGTTGACAACATCGCAATACCAATGGAATTCCAAAGCGCGGCGGGAAACTGCACATCGGCAAATATCGCGCGATAATGTTCAAAGCTGATAGTCTGTGGAAACAACCGCTGATCGTTCAGATCACTGCTTCTTTTCAACGACAGGGATATAATCCACGCCACGGGCAACAGGGCATATATAATCACCACGATGTTTCCCGCTGCCCAATAGGTTTTCTCCAGCGTAGTGTATTTCATTACATTCAAGGCTCTCCCTGGCGCCTTACCAGCGGCGTGCCAAAACCCCTGACAAACAACACCGCAATAATCAGTACACCGATAAAAATCAACACCGAAACCGCTGATCCCAGCCCCAGGTTAAGGCGCACGATTAGCGTGTTATACCCGAGTACCGACACGGTTTCCGTGTCCTGGGCGCCACGGGTTTGCACAAACACGGTATCGAAAATGCGAAACGCATCCAGGGTGCGAAACAGCAATGCCACCAGAATCGCCGGTTTCATAACCGGCACAATGATTTTAATAAAACGTTGCCAGGCGCTGGCGCCGTCCACTCTCGCGGCCTGAATCAAATCCGCAGGAACGAGCGTTAATCCCGCTAACAGTAACAGTGCCATAAACGGCGTCGTCTTCCATACTTCAGTGAGAATAATGACAAAAAATGCCGACCAGCGTTGGGTTAGCCAGGCCTGGTCTATTCCCAGCAATCCGTTGACGAAACCGGTAACCGGGTCGAACGCAAACTTCCAGGCCAGAGCAGCAACCACGGTAATAATGGAATAAGGTATCAGGGTCGAGGCGCGCACCGCCCGGCGCCAGAACAGGGTACGGTGCATAATAAGTGCTAAGGGGAACCCCAACAGCAACTCCAGAATGACCGATCCAGAGGTAACAATCAGCGTATTGACCAGATCACGCCACCACACCTCGGAACTCAGTATACTAATGTAGTTATCCAGACCGACAAACATTCGTTGATCGGGAAACCGTAAATCGTATTTAAAGAATGACAGCCATACTGCATATAAGATGGGGTATGCCGTTACCAGCACCAGCGCCGTTATCGCCGGAGTGCATAACAACCACCCCAATCGCCGTTCGCTGCGTTGACGCCCGTTCACAACAACCCCTCCGAACGTAATGCGCGGTTAATGGCATCGTATAAACGGCTATAATCTTTTTCCGGTTCGATATCGCGCATGGGATGCAGGGTGCGACTGATGGCCAGGGAAACATCATTATATAATGGCGTTTGTGGACGTTGCACCGCGTCGTGCAATGTGCTGCGCAACACATCGGCGAAGGGAAAAGTTTTACGTACTTGCGGATCATCATATAGCGATGCGATGGTTGGCGGCAGCCCGCCTTTTTCCGCTGCAACGCGCTGGTGCTCCCTCGAAACAATGCACGCGGCGGCACGAAAAGCCAGTCGCCGGTGCTGCGAATGGGCACTGACACCCAGGTTAATACCGCCGATGGTCACACGGCTGGGCTTGCCTTTAACCACCGCCGGCCAGCGCGCCCATCCCATGTGTTTGGCAACCTGCGGTGCATTGCGCCGGGCGCTGGGCCACACATAGGTATAGTTGATCATAAAACTGGAATCACCCGCCTCAAAAGCCAGCCGCGCCTGGTCTTCCCGGGCTGTCGCCAGTGCTGGGTCCGCCGCGGGTGAGTTGGCAAAACGTGCCATGGTCGACAACGCCTCCATGGCAGGTTGCCGGGCCAACGTAACCTTTTGTCCAGACGACGTCAGTACCGAGCCACCGGCCGAAGCCAACAGGGAAATAAAAAATACGGTAAACCCTTCGTAACGTTCACCTTGGGCCTGGATCGTCCCCACCTCACCCAGGGATTCGGCCTGCTTTATCATTTCATTCCAGGTCGCCGGCGGCTGTTTAATCCTGTCAGTACGGTACCATAACAGTTGTGTGTTGGTGGTAAACGGCGCCGCCCATAGTTTTCCCCGATACGTTGCGCTTTGCAGCGGCGCCTTTAATCGTCCGACGCTGACCTGTTCGGCCGCCTTGCCCTGCCAGGGTAATATCCAGCCCGCCTGTGCAAACTCCGCCGTCCAGATAACATCCATGCCGATGATATCTATGGCGGTATCGCCGGCCGCCAGTCGGCGCACCAGTTGTTCCCGTTGTTGATCGGCATCGGACGGCAACGGTACGAGATTTACATGGTAAGCCTGTCGGGATTGTCGCGAACAGTCACGGGCCGCCGCGGCGAAAGCGCCGGACGGTTCGTCAAAGACATACCAGTTCAGCGTGGGCATGACCTGTTTTTGCTGGTCGTGGCAACCACCCAGCACGACGACACCAGTCACACACCACAGCAACAGATCGCGTAACTTGATGGGCACCCTCCTCCGCGGTTCACTACGGCATTTTGTTTTGGTTAGCTGTTTCCATCCGGGAAACAATTATCGCGCACACGTTAACACACTAACGCATGACAACGGCATTTACCTGCAATCCGTTTTTTGATAAATCGCAACAGTTCGTCAATTATCCCACGCCCGGCACCACTCATAAGATAATTGATATCGCAGCAAAATCCAATGGTTATCAGCCGGCACAAAGGGGCACCGCCGCGATTAACGCGGACGGGAGCGGCGCCGCGCCGGGCTTCGTTCCTTACCACATCAACCAGGCTTGCAATAAGGCAGTATTGTTATCCGACACATTGCTGGTACTGCCGCCCTTTTTGGTATACACAACATATTGGGCGGTAAACTTTGTGTTCTGCCAGGGCAAATAGCTCAACTGGCCGGTAAAAGCTATATCGTCGTAAGCGCCGCTATTACCGCTGCTGTTGGCATATCCGAGTGTAGCTGCGGCACGATGGCCCCAATGGTAGGTGCCATCAACGCGCAGACTGTTCAAGGTCGGGGCACCGCCCCCTGACAGATCCAGAGTCTGGTTTTCATTGGTGTAACTGGCATGAACACTTATCATATTGCTATTCGCCAGGGTGTGCTCGTATTGCGTATCGAGCGCGGCATCGCTGTACCTATCTTCCGGTCCTGTATAGCTGGCACCGTCAACCAGAGCGGTCCGCATGCCATAGGCACCCAGCATCAAATAATCACCGGTATTGAAGGTCCTGTACCAGGCAATACGTCCATAGGGGGCGAAGTTGTGGATGCGAGTCTCGGTTGCCCCTCCCGGCGAATCGAAGGCATTGGTCTCGCGGTAAAGGCTTAACTCGGAATAAATGCCGTTACCCCAATCGGAATATGCGCCGAGTCCCGCCACATTTTGCGCCAGAGCATCGGCGATGATCGGGCTGGTGACATCCGCCCCGTGCGCCCAGGGAAATCCCCATGCCGGCGTGGAATTCCACAAGTCCTGCACTGTCGGGCTGTTGTTCACGGTAACGCCGTAAGTGACGTTTCCCGCTTGATCGCTATAACGAATATCCGTATTGTCCAGACTGAAGCCGCTGCCCTGTTCCATGGTCATCTGGATAAACGACCCCATATGCGGTGAGATGTTACCGGCGTAGAAAATACTGAACTCATCCGGCAGTGTATACTGCGTTGAGGGTGTCTCAGTTTTGCTATGGGTGACCGACGTCTGCAACATCGCCGATAATGGCGGAATCTGATTGAATTGCAGGCTACTGGCTCCAGTATCGTCTTTGGACTCGACCTGCTTGGTACCGGTCATGGTATATCCTTTGAGTTTAAACGATCGCCCGAAAGCATTAAGCTCGGGGAAGACGGTATGACAGGCGCTACAAGCCATACCGGTTTGACGAGCATAGCTGGGTACCGCCTCAGCCTGATTGATGCATAAGCTCGTTGCAAGTGTTCCCAATAGAATGGATAGATAGATGTTTTTGTGTTGCATGTACATACCTCCTGCCTGTGCCGTCATGCCATTTATTGAAAACCTCGGCAATCGCAATATACCGAAACACTTGCTTCGCCGGGGCCCGTATTACGTGGTCAACCACACCCAAAAAAACACACTGTTTTTCTTTGGCAAAAAAAAGAAAAAAAAATTCAGGCATGCCGCACGCGACAATTGATATAGTTGTAAACCTTGGAAGTAGCAGACTTTCCGGCAGGCAGCGAGTATTGGTTATGAATTCCCACCCATTGATGAATATCAATGCCGATCGGGCTCGTTATCATTAGATTAGTAACCTGCCAGGCAGGATAATTTTATGGTACATACGGTTAACCGCATGTTGCGTCAGCACATCAAAAACACAACAACCTTCAAACCCCGTCATACCGCCATACATCGTATCGGTGACTATATTAAAAGCCTGTTTTTGCTGGAGTTGTTTCGGGGGATGTGGGTAACCGGCCGTCACTTGTGGCAACCCAAGGTCACCGTGCAATATCCGGAAGAAAAAACCCCGCAATCAAGGCGCTTCAGGGGCTTGCACGCCTTACGCCGTTACCCCAACGGCGAAGAACGATGTATCGCCTGTAAATTGTGTGAAGCGGTGTGCCCAGCTGCCTGCATCACTATCGAATCCGAACAGCGCGCCGACGGCACGCGGCGCGCCAAACGTTACGACATTGATCTATTCAAGTGTATTTATTGTGGCTATTGTGAAGAAGCATGCCCGGTGGATGCCATTGTGCTCACCCGCATTTACGAGTTCTATTTTGAAGACCGCAGTCACCAGGTCATCGGCAAGCAGGATCTTTTAAGGATTGGCGATCTTAATGAAACGACCATAGCATGCGATCGCGCTGTTGATTCCGCTTATCGTTAACGCAACCCCGTTATTGCAAAAATACGGACCGATAAATCTGTTTCGATCTGCGAATTGCGTTTTATTCAGCGTATTCAGGGGGGGGGGGCGGTTAAGCCAGCAT
>JASFOJ010000078.1:0-21163 GCA_050116575.1 Gammaproteobacteria bacterium
CAACGGACAAAACCTGTTTGCGTATGCTGAAGATCAAAATATGTATGCGGCCATCGATGCCCTGGTGGATAAACTCGATCGGCAAATCATAAAACGCAAAGAAAAGCTGACGGATCACAATCGGGGAAATGGATCTAATAAGCGGGCGCAGGTTTAACGTACAAAATTAGCATTAGTTATGCATTAAAAGAGGTATCTAATTACTCAATAAGAATTGGTTAGCGGGGTCGATAACAACTATTTACGAACCGGCCGTTTTGAGAGACAATGCCGCGAATTTTACGTTACCGGCCCTGTTAACCGTCAGTTGTGATCATAATAATCTGATTTCGTTGATATCGGCACGCGCCAACAGACGATGCTTTAAGCGGCAAACGCCGTTGATAAACGCGCTGAAAGCGGCTATAAAAAAATAATAAACGTAAAGGAGTAACAACACACTTGTTTCTTATGTATTATGGTCTATAACTCATGTTCTATGAGGCTAATAATACAAACAAGTGGTAACGTAGTATTATTTAATTGGTTATGAACATTTCTGACATCATATCCCCCGATCGCGTTGTGTGCGATCTCGACGCAACCAGCAAAAAGCGTGCTTTGGAACAACTTAGCGATATGCTCGCAAGCAGTTCCATCACCCCACAAGATGTCGTTGACAGCCTGATCGCCCGCGAACGCCTGGGCAGCACCGGTATAGGCTATGGCGTTGCCATACCCCACGGTCGCATCAAAAATACCGACCACGCCATCGCCGCGTTTGTACAGTTACATGAAGCCATCGATTTTGACGCTGCTGATGACCAGGCGGTAGATTTGCTGTTCGCACTGCTGGTGCCGGAAAATTCCACCAGCGAACACCTGGAATTACTGGCGGAACTGGCTGAAATGTTCAGTGATCCGGCATTTCGAGACAAATTACGTGCTACTAAAGACCGCGATGCTATCTATAATCTATTAAGCAGCTGGAAAAAAGCCAGCTAATTCGCAACCTTTAAACTTATGGCACGTCAATGTCAGGCTCAGGCAAAGTTACCACTCAAACGCTGTTTGAGTTTCACCGGCACAAGCTCTCCTTAAAATGGGTCGCAGGGCACGGCGGCAAGGACCGCGTGCTAAAACGCGAAGAAACCGCTTTGGCGCGCGCATCGCTGGTGGGACATCTCAATGCCATTCATCCCAATCAGGTCCAGGTCCTGGGGCAATGGGAATTTAAATACCTGAAAAGCCTGGGCAAGAACTCCTATCATGATGTAATTCAACAGATTTTTGGCAATCTCCCCGCGGCCGTCATCATTGCCGATGACCTGACCGCCGACGAACAGTTTCTCGCTAAAGCCGAAAAAACCAACACCCCGCTAATGTACTCGACAGTGGATAGCCAGAAAGTGGTCAACCGGTTGCACTACTTCCTCGAATACCGACTGGCGGAATCATCCATTATGCACGGCGTGTTTATGGAGGTGCACGGACTGGGCGTCCTGTTAACCGGAAAAAGCGGTATCGGTAAAAGCGAACTGGCGCTGGAGCTAATTAACCGGGGTCACCGCCTTATTGCCGATGATGCACCGGAATTTTCCCGTATCGGTCCGGATACCGTCCGTGGCCACTGTCCGCCCATATTGCGGGGTTTCCTGGAAGTGCGCGGGCTGGGCATTATCAATGTGCAAAAAATGTTTGGTGATTCTGCGATAAAACCATCAAAAAACCTGCGCCTGATCGTGCAATTAACGTCACTTGACGATGAACGGGTCAACAACATGGATCGACTGGGTGGTAGTTATGACAACTACCATTTGCTTGATGTGGAAATACAGGCCGTATTGATCCCCGTGGCCCCGGGCCGCAACCTGTCGGTGCTGGTCGAAGCGGCAACACGACAATACATTCAGCTGCAGTCCGGTTATAATGCGTCCCTCGATTTCATGCACAAACAAAAACAACTACTGGAATCTGAAAATCAATGAAGTTGGTCGTTATCAGCGGTGTATCCGGATCGGGAAAAAGTAATGCCCTGCATGTTCTGGAAGACCTCGATTACTACTGTATTGATAATCTCCCTGTGGGTTTATTGCCGGCGTTCGCCGAACAAACACTGGCCTCGCCCAATGAAACCATTTCCCACGCCGCTATCGGCGTTGACGCACGCAACCTTCCCGATGACTTACACCGCTTTCCGTATATTCTTGAGCAATTGAAGAACAAGGGCGTCATTGTGGAGATTATTTTTCTGGACGCCGACAACAACATCCTGCTCAAACGCTTCAGTGAAACACGGCGCAAACACCCGTTAACTGAAAACGAACTCCCCTTAATAGAAGCGATCAAAAAAGAAAGACAGTTGCTGGAGCCTATTGCCTCGCGCGCCGATTTATACATCGACACCAGCCGTACCAACATTTATCAGTTGCGCGACCTGATTAAGGAACGGGTATCGGGCACCACCAACCAGGCAATTTCATTGTTGTTCGAATCGTTCGGATTCAAACACGGTGTACCTACCGATGCTGATTTTGTATTTGACGCGCGCTGTCTTCCCAATCCTCACTGGGAACCGGGGCTGCGTAATTATACGGGACTGGATCGGCCGGTGATCGATTATCTGAGGGAATATTCGGTAGTGGATGAAATGGAGAACGACATTAAACGCTTTCTTGAAACCTGGATTCCGCGCTTTGAAGCTGAAAACCGCAGTTACCTGACAGTAGCTATCGGATGCACCGGCGGTCAACATCGATCCGTTTATCTAACCCATCAACTGGCGGAATTTTTCAAGCGCACGCGTAGCAACGTAAGTATCAGGCACCGGGATCTGGAATGACCGTTGGATTATTATTAATAACCCATGAGAATTATGGCGACGTGTCGTTGCAGACCGTTAAAACCATTCTCGGCGTCTGCCCACTGGAAACCCGCTCACTGGGTGTTCCGTTCGACGCCAACCCTGATGAAACCTATAGCGAGGCCAAACGGTGTGTCGAGATGCTGGACCACGGCGAAGGTGTGTTGATACTGACCGATTTATATGGGGCTACACCCAGCAATATTGCCCAGCGGCTGGTGGAGGAAGGGCGCGCCGCCGTGGTCACCGGCTTAAACCTGTCAATGTTGATGCGAGTATTAAACTATCCCAATCTCAGCCTGCAGGAACTGGTTGAGAAGGCTTCCCGCGGAGGCGGTGAAGGCGTTATTGTTTCACTTAGACAGGAGAACTAGCCTCTCACTAGTGTTTAGTACCGGTACAGGCTTATCAGATTACCGGGCAAATTTGACTGATCGGTCCGATGCGAATATAAACAATCACGTAATTTTGAGCTTAAGGTGCAGTACAGTAAATGGAATTTGTATTTACAACAACGAGATTAACACCGGCAACGCAATAACAATAATTAACAATGGTAAGTAGAGATATTACGATTATTAACAAACTGGGATTACATGCCCGGGCCGCGGCGCGATTTGTGTCCCTTGCATCATCCTTCGAAAGCAATATCCACGTCACCAAGGACGGCAAGACGGTCAATGGTAAAAGTATCATGGGTGTCATGATGCTGGCCGCCAGTCAAAATTCCACTATCACCATAACCGCCGAGGGCGACGACGAGTCGTCCGCGCTTAAAAGTATGGTGAAACTGGTCAATGATCGGTTCGGTGAAGACGAATAAATTCCCCGCACACCATCCACAGCAAATTTTTTTGCATTATAGCGCTCTAAGACTTTCACAACGCTCCGCGCGCATCGTTGGATTGGCCGCCGACAGGCAATGAATTCGGCGATGCTTTTACCCAGCCGATGAGTTACACTCACGGCAGATCAACAAGGGGATGTCCATGCCGGGTTCCAGCACGCAAGAACAAAGCTCCGAACGCTTGCAGGTCTTCTTCGAACTGATACGTGAAGGCGACGCCCAGCAGCTTGTCGAAAAACTCGACGAACTGCATCCCGCCGAAATCGCTCATTTACTGGAAGCCCTGCCCCGCGAAGACCGCCAGAAAGTCTGGGAGCTCATAGACCTCGAAGATAACGGTGACGTGCTGTTATACGTCAACGACGATGTGCGCGCCGAGCTCATCAAGGGCGTCGACAATAAGGAACTGGTCAGTGCCGCCCAGTCCTATGAGACCGATGATCTCGCCGATATCCTGATCGATCTACCCGACGACGTTACCGAGCAACTGCTGCAATCGATGGATGAACAGAACCGGCAGCGTCTGGAAGCGGTCATGCTCTACCCGCAGGATTCCGCTGGCGGTCTGATGAACACCGATACGATTACGGTACGCGCCGATCTAAACCTGGACGTGGTACTGCGCTATTTGCGCCGCCGGGGGCATGTACCGGAGATGACCGATAATCTGATCGTGGTTGACCGGGAAGGCAAATACCTGGGCACCATGTTACTCACCGACCTGATTACCAAGGACCCCGGCTATACCGTATCCGAAATCATGTCCCGGGATACAGAAGCCATTCGCGCGACAACGCCGGCCCGCGAAGTGGCCAGCATGTTCGAGCAGCGGGACCTGGTTTCCGCACCGGTGGTGGATGATAACAACCAACTGCTGGGCCGTATTACCATTGACGACGTGGTGGACGTCATTCGTGATGAGGCGGACCACTCTTTAATGAGCATGGCGGGCCTGAGCGAAGAAGACGATATGTTTGCGCCGGTGGTACGCAGTTCCCGGCGCCGCGCCGTGTGGCTGGGTATTAACCTGATTACCGCGTTGCTGGCTTCCTGGGTGATCGGGCAATTTGAAGACACCATCCAGCGGTTGGTGGCTTTGGCGGTATTAATGCCTATCGTGGCCAGCATGGGAGGTATCGCAGGCAGCCAGACATTGACGTTGGTGATACGGGGTCTGGCCACCGGCCAGGTAGCCAGTTCCAACGCCCGCCGGCTGCTAAGCAAAGAGCTGGCGGTCGGGCTGCTCAACGGTGCCGCATGGGCCGTTGTTATTGCCGTGGTGGCATTTTTCTGGTTTCACGACACCTCGTTAAGTATCATAATCGCCGCCGCCATCCTGATGAATTTATTGGTTGCCGCGCTGGCCGGCGCCACCATCCCCATGCTACTCAATAAATTTGGTATCGATCCCGCGTTGGCCGGCGGCGTAGTGCTTACCACGGTAACAGACGTAGTGGGCTTCCTGTCGTTCCTGGGACTGGCCGCGCTGTTTATCATGTAAAGCTGTGTCTTCAGCAAAAGCTCGGGCAACACATGCAATGCTGTCATTTTTCAACGCAAAGGCGCCAAGTCGCAAAGAAAAACCATAATTTATCAATAATCCGGTTTGGACAACCGGACAGCGTTGAACCGAATTGTTGATGGCCAACAACCACGAACCATAGGACCATATAGGTTATCTGTTTGCGGCCGATACTACCGATGAAGACAATTACACCGTCCACTTTACGGATCATACCTTTTGCTTTTTTAAGCTTTGCGTCTTGGCGCCTTTGCGTTGAAAGCTTTTCGTATCCAAATCGTCCACCGATCTGTCGAATCCGGCCTTTAAATTCCGTAACGGTTCAGCCATTATTATCACTATGACATCCACACACCGTCCCGAAACACCTTTGCTCACCGTCGATATTATTATTGAAATGGCGGACCGCGAGGGTCGCCCCATTGTGCTCATTGAACGAAAGAACCCGCCACCGGGATGGGCCCTGCCAGGAGGGTTTGTGGACGTGGGTGAAACCCTGGAAAACGCAGCCCGCCGTGAGGCCAGGGAAGAAACCAATCTCACGGTCACGTTGACTGACTTGCTCGGGCTTTATTCCGATCCGCAACGGGACCCGCGCGGCCACACAGTCAGCGCGGTGTACGTCGGTGAATCGCGGGGCAAACCCCAGGCTCAGGACGATGCTGCCCATTTAAGCCTGTTTGACATCAGTGAGTTGCCGCAACCATTAGCCTTTGACCATCAGCATATTCTCGATGATTACCGGCGCTGGCGGGAACACGGTGTGCATCCACCGTTAAAGCGCGATTAAATCTCCGGTGTTGATCAACCCCGTTATGACATACAGGGGAACGACAATCGGGCTAAGTGCCCGCCCCTTGTAACATCAGGTTCCCCACGTTATCAGCCTGACACCACCAGCCCGGCGCGATATACGTCGTGGACACCGTCTCTGTAATCAATGCCGGACCGTCAATGATTTCCTTCACGCCAAGCTGTTCGCGGGCAATAACCGGCACCGCCTGACCAATACCATAGAGGGTTACCTGTTGGCGGGACGCCGGCTTCGCTTGACCGGGGCGTTGCAGAAATTTTTCCAGGTCACCCAGGTGCGCGGTTTTACCGTAAACCTTGACGCGGGCGGTTACCAGTTCCACTGGCTGTTCCAGCCGGTGTCCATATCGACGTTCATGGTCGAAGTGAAAACTGTCCAGGGTTTTTTCCCGGCCCAGCCACGGAATGTTTAAGCTGTACGATTGCCCCTGGTAACGCACGTCCACGCTGGACAACACATTGATTTCGTCGTCGTTTAAGCCCTCCTGGCGTAATTCAGCGTTGCCCCGTTCAGTGAGTTCCGTAAACACCCCGGCCAGTTTACCTTCGTCGACATCTTGCAGCATTCCGCTGATGGTTTGCGACAAATGCCGGGCGCGCGGCGCCGCCAGCATTCCCAGTGCCGACAATACACCGGCGTGAACCGGCACCATGGCCTGATTCATCGACAGCGCTTCGGCCAACGCGCATACGTGCAAACCACCGGCCCCGCCAAAGGACACCAGGGTGAGGTTGTGCGGATCAATACCCCGTTGTACCGACATAACGCGCAATGCCCGGGCCATGTGCTCATTGGCCAGGCGAATAATCCCTTCGGCCATGGCTGCCACCGACAACCCCAGTTGCTGCGCCAGCGGCTGTATCGCCCGTTGCGCGGCAGCGATATCCAGCGGCATTTGGCCGCCCAGAAATGCATCCGCCCGCAGCCGTCCCAGCACCAGGTTGGCATCGGTGACCGTTGGCGCGGTACCGCCCCGGTCGTAACACGCCGGCCCCGGATCGGCACCGGCGGATTGGGGACCCACCTGTAACAATCCGCCTTCGTCGATGGTGGCAATGGAGCCGCCACCCGCGCCGATGGTATGCATATCGACCATGGGCACAGCCACCGGATAAGGGCCGATAGACCCTTCCGAGGTCAATTGCAGTTCCCCGTCGATTAACGCCACATCGGTAGACGTCCCACCCATGTCAAAGGTTAGCAAACGGGTTTTTCCGGAACAGGCTGCAACAAATTGGGCGCCGGCCATGCCCCCGGCCGGACCGGATAACAGTAATTGCACCGCCTGTTGCGCCGCCTGCTCTGCTTCGATGGTACCCCCGGAACTTTGCATGACTGACACCGAGGTACGATGTTGATCGTGGTTCGGTAACCGTTGTTTCACGCCGTGAACCAGGCGCTGCAAATATCCCTGAACCACAGGGCCAACGGCAGCGTTCAGCCAGGTGGTGATACCGCGCTCGTATTCCTTGATTTCCGGCAGCACGCGCGACGAACGCGAAACAAATATTTCATCGGGGACCACCGATTCGATACGCTGTTCAAAGCGTTCATCGAGAAATGAAAACAGCAGGTTGATGGCGACCGCTTTCGGTTGCAATTGCTGCAGTTGCTGTTGCACGGACTTGAGATCACCGTCGCTGAGGGGGGCAACAACGGTACCATCGGCGGCCAGGCGGCCGCCGGTTTCAATACAATATTCCCGGGGTACGGGTGGCGGTTCCGGTTGCGGTTGCAGGTTATAGAGTTCACGGCGGGCCTGGCGGCCCAGGGTTAACAGGTCGGCCATGCCCCGGTTGGTAATAAATACCGTGGCAACACCTTTGCCTTCGAGCACGGCATTGGTGGCCACCGTGGAGCCGTGCACCATGAACACATCATCGTCAACGCGTTTATCAAGCCCGAGTTCGTCGATGCCCTGCAAGATGGCCTGTTCGGGCGCGGCGGGGGTGGATAACACCTTGTGGATGGTAAGCTGGCGGTCCTTTACCAGCACAAAGTCGGTAAAGGTTCCCCCGGTATCAATTCCCAATAATATCATTCGGCGACGGCGACCTGGTTTCTTCCATTCTCCTTTGCATTATAAAGTGCGCGGTCGGCGCGTTCTACCAGGGAATTGACGGCTTCGTCGGGCTGCACCATGGCAACCCCCATACTGATGGTGACATCCAGCAATGCTTCGGGTAAATCAATGGGCGTGGCGGCGATGCGCGAACGAATCCGCTCGGCCACCATGCGCGCCGTTTGTAAATCGGCGCGATTCAACACCAGCAAAAACTCTTCGCCACCGTAGCGGCCTACCATATCAAAACCGCGCAGGGAGTTTTTAATGCGCTTGGCCACTTCCTTGAGCACACCGTCACCGGCCAGATGGCCGTATGTGTCATTGACACTTTTAAAATGATCAATGTCCGCCATGATGATGCATAACGGACTTTGTTCGGCGGCGGCTTTCGTGATGCATTGCTGCAGTTCCGAAAAAATATGTTCGTGGTTAATCATGCCGGTTAACGAATCGGTGACAGCATGTTTTTCCAGATGGGAAGCCAGTACCTGCATACCATCCAGCGACTGTTCAAAAGATCTAAGCTGATTGACGAAAGAAATATCAATGGCCAGTGACATATCCAGCGCCGATATTTTCATTAGATAGCGGGTAAAATTGTCGTAGTCTGCGCTGTTATTCCGTACTGGTTCGGGAAAGTGATCGATCACCGTTTGTATCAACAGCTGACAGGAGCAGATATACAAGCTGATGGATAATCCCGCCGAACTGTGGGCAGCGCCGATCTGCAGGCGATGTTCGAAATAACCGAGGCTGTCAAATCCAATACCCAGGCTTAACAAATACCGAGACTGGTTTTGGCGTTCGTTCTTGATTTGCGTCTCATCGCTGAGCAAGGCGCTGGTCTCCGGGTTTTCCAGCAAGCGAGCGAAAAACCGGTCGATAATTTGGCTAAAGCGGGGCACGATGACTTCCCGCTGCAGGCGCGCACCGGTTTCATGATCCTGTTCCACCAGTCCAACCAACGCCAGGCGTTCCGCCACCTTGCGTTGATCGTAACCCAGTTTCTCGCAATAGTGTAAATCCATGTTGCCACTCTAAAACAAAACACAGTTAACCATCGTCAAATGGTTGTGAATCCCGGTAACAATTGCCTATACTTGTCGCGCATTAAGACTGCGCCATAAACTCATTGGCGCTAACACACAATTACTCTTGCCAGTCTATTTACAGCTTACCGGTATAATTACAGCATAGAGTAAGGGGGCACATCTGCTGAGAAATTGGTCAGATTATTGAAAACAATCCGGCCACACCAAAGCTAAGCAAGAACCATGCAAAACAATATTTTCGTCAAAGTGAGCAACGTTTCCCGCTATTTTGGCTCACTGCTCGCCGTCAACAACGTCAATTTTGATGTGAAGCGGGGGGAAGTACTGGGATTTCTCGGGCCCAACGGCGCGGGAAAATCCACCACCATGTTGATGCTCACCGGCAACCTGGCGCCCTCCGAAGGTGAAATCGTGATTAACGGTGTTGATCTTCTGGAGCGGCCCCGCGAGGCCAAGGCGCACATCGGATTTTTACCGGAACGCCCGCCCCTTTATCGTGATCTCACCGTGGATGAATATTTGCACTTTTGCGCAAAACTTCATCGAATCAGCAACGATAAACTCCACGATGCCGTGGAATCGGCCAAACAACGGTGTGGTTTGATCGATATGGGCAAACGCCTCATTGGTAACCTGTCTAAAGGCTACCAGCAACGCGTTGGCATCGCCCAGGCCATCGTGCACTCGCCGGCGGTGGTGATTCTGGATGAACCCACTGTAGGCCTGGATCCCATACAGATTCGCGAAATTCGCGATTTGATTCGTGAATTGCGCGGCGATCACAGTGTGATCCTGTCTTCCCACATATTGCCGGAAATTCAGGCAACCTGTGATCGCGTGCAAATCATCAACCGTGGCGAACTGGTATTTAGCGATACCGTGGCAGACCTCGATCACGATAGGCAAGAATCCCGCTTGATCGTGACCCTCAACAACCCGCCCGCGCCGACGGAACTGAAACAGTTGCCGGGCGTAACCAGCGTAGAAGCCCTGGGTGATAATCAGTTTCGCATCCACTATGAGCCCGGGAGCAATCCTGCGGAAAACATTGTGAAAACCGCCGTGCAACGACAATGGCGGCTCTGCCAGTTAACCCCGGAAAAACGCACCCTGGAACAGATATTCGTGGATATCACCACATCGGAAACCACCAGCGACCACAAAACGGAGGAACACGTCGCGTGATATTCACTATTGCCGGTAAAGAACTCAAGACCCTTTTTCTGTCGCCGCTGGCGTGGGCTATTCTGGCCGTGGTGCAGGCCATACTGGCTTACTTCTTTCTGGTTTATCTCGACTACTACGTGCAGATACAACCGCAGCTGACCACCTTACCTAATGCGCCTGGTGTCACCAACATGGTTGTGGTTCCGTTGTTTTCCACGGTGGCCCTGATCGTGTTGCTGGTTGTGCCGTTGCTCACCATGCGCCTGGTCAGTGAGGAGCGCCGTAACCAGACACTGACTTTGTTGATAAGTGCCCCGGTATCGGTCACCCAGATCATCATGGGAAAATTCACCGGCCTCATGGCGTTCCTGCTGATTATGCTTGGACTGATTACTCTAATGCCACTGTCATTGTTAATGGCCGGTTCCATTGATATGGGTTTGTTGTTGTCCGGCATACTGGCATTGGTGTTACTGCTATGCAGCTTCGTTGCGTTGGGCCTTTATCTGTCAACACTGACCACGCAGCCCACTGTTGCCGCGATCGCAACTTTTGGCGCATTACTGTTGCTTTGGATACTGGATCTCGCCGGCAAAACCGGTGGCGAGGAAAGTGTACTGGCCTATTTATCCATGCTGAATCACTACCAACCGTTATTACGCGGAATTTTCAGCAGCGCGGATGTTGCGTACTACCTGCTGTTCAGTGCGCTGTTTCTGGTACTCAGCGTGCGCCACCTGGACGCACAACGGTTGCAACAATAACGTTCACTACAAAACGGCAATTAATGAAAATCACTCCGCAACGACGCCTGACACTCAAGCTGCACAACGCAACCTTTATTGTGTTGTTACTGCTGATTACCGGCTTGCTGGCATTTCTCAGTCACCGTTACGCCATCGACGCCGACTGGACCGCCAACCAGCGCAACACCCTGAGTGACACCAGTCGCCGCCTGTTATCGTCACTGGAACACATGCCGGTGATCACGGTATATGCCACTGAAGACGAACAGGTCCGCAAACCCATCGATGAGCTGTTGCAGCGTTACCGGCGCGCCCAGCCGGACATCAAAATTTACTATGTTGATCCCAAACTCGATCCGGACAAGGTGCGCGAACTGGGCATTACCTCCAACGGGGAATTAATCATTGCACTGGATGGCCGGCAACAAATTATCAGCCGACCCTCGGAGCAAAACATTACCAACGCCATTGAGCAACTGGCCCGCAGTGGCAATCGCTGGCTACTGTGTATCGAAGGACACGGTGAACGTAACATCGATGGTGTTGCCAATTATGACCTGGGCGATTGGGGCAAACAATTGAAAGCCAAAGGCATCAAGGTCCGCGGCTTTACCCTGGCAGACAATAAAGTTATACCCGATAACACCGCGGCCATTATCATTGCCAGTCCGCAACTGGATTATTTGCCCGGCGAAGTCCGCATATTGAGTGACTACATAAAACAGGGAGGCAACCTGTTGTGGCTGGCAGAACCCGGCTCCATCCACCAACTTACGCCACTGGCCAATCAACTGGCGTTGGGCTTCCAGCCGGGTACCATTGTGGACCCCGATGCGCAGGCATTAGGGATCAACGATCCGAGTTTTGCGGTTGTTACGCAGTATCCGCAGCAGGCGATCACCAAAGATTTTAACGCCACGACGCTGTTTCCCCGTGCTCGGGGCATCGCGCTGAAAAAGTCGGATCAATGGCAACGCACGGTGATGCTACAATCCTCCCCCCGCAGTTGGTCGGAGACCGGTAAACTGGCGGGCCGCATTAGCCGCGACCCGAAAAAGGACATACCTGGGCCGCTGGTATTTGGCGTGGCTCAAACACGAACGATCGACGTGGCCGCGGACTCCGGGGATCAAAACGGCACCGACCTCCCCCACCAACAACGAGTAGTAGTGATCGGCGACGGTGATTTCCTGTCTAATACCTATTTAGGCAACGGCGGCAACCTGAAACTGGGACTGAATATCGCCAACTGGCTGTCTCACGATGACCGGCTCATCAACGTTCCTTTGAAAACCACGCCGGACTTAAATATACGACTGACACCCGTGAGCAAAATCGTCATTGCGTTGGGATTTCTGGTGGTCATCCCGCTATTATTGGCCGCGGCGGGAACTCTGGTCTGGCTTAAGCGTCGTAAACGTTAATCACCACTTTGCCATGCGAAAACCGTTACTCATTAACCTGATTTTACTGGCCGTGGTGATAGTGCTGGTCTGGGTGGTGTGGTTCGATCCTTTCGCACCGCCTGCCCCGGAGCCGGTACCGCTGACCGCGAAAAACCCCGGCGAGGTAGACGAAATCCGCCTGAGCCGGCTCGGCCACGTCGAATTCGCGTTAGGTCGCCGGCAGCACCCCGCCAGCGGCGAAAAGCTGTGGTACCTGCAACAGCCGGTGGCAATGCCCGCCAATCCGGACAAGGTGGCACAGCTATTAGGCTTGCTGACGTCTAACAGTTTGCGCCAATATCAGATAAAATCAGACAATCTTCCCAAGCTGGGGCTGCAACCGCCGCAGTGGGAAATCCAACTGGGTGATACGGTGGTCAAATTTGGCAAAACCGAACCCATTGATCAAAAACGTTTTGTAATGGTCAATAATACGGTACACCTTATTAACGATCAGTACAGCCAATACCGATTCGGGTCACCGCTCATGCTTGCCAATCTGGATATTTTACCGGTCGACAAATCCGTCAGGGAATTACATTTGCCGGACAACATCATTAAAAAAGTCGACGGCCGCTGGCAATCCTCGTCCGCCGCGCAAACCACCACGCAGAACAACTACAAGGAACTGATTGACCAGTGGCGCTACGCCCAGGCATTACGAGTGGCAATGGCGGACAACGCCGACAAACGCGGCTTTCCAGCCGACGCGACCAACGTGACTGTTTACCTGGAAAACGCCCAGCAACCGGTACATTTCTCCATTCGCGATAATGATCAGAACGTCATTGTTACCAATGAGGACTGGGGTGTTACTTACTATCTGGCACCCAAGGTAGGAAAAAAACTGCTTCAACTAAAACCACCGACGCACCAATAACTATATACAGTAGGTAGGTTACAACCTCACAGCAGCGATGCCAGAACTTCCCGAAGTCGAAACCACGCGCCGTGGCATTTCCCCCCACATCATTAACCAATGCATCCGTAACGTGATCGTGCGCCAGCCGCAATTGCGCTGGCCCGTCCCGCCACGCTTGGCCGATAAACTGGTAGGCCAAGCCATTACGGCCGTTAAGCGCCGCGCCAAATATTTGTTGCTCGATACCGGCAACGGCACCCTGGTGATCCACCTGGGGATGTCCGGCAGTCTGCGGGTACTCCCGGCCGGCGTGCCGGCGGAAAAACACGATCATGTGGATATTGTGTTCGCCAACGATACGCTGTTGAGACTGCGCGATCCGCGGCGTTTTGGCGCGGTGTTGTGGTGCCATGAGCCGGTAAGCGAACACAAGTTGCTGGCCAGCCTGGGCGTGGAGCCGTTATCCAGGGAATTTACCGGTGCCTATCTCCACCAAAAGGCGCGCAAACGCAAACTCGCTATTAAACAACTTATCATGGACAGTCATATCGTAGTGGGTATCGGGAATATCTATGCCAACGAAGCATTGTTTCTGGCAGGCATCCGGCCTACTATCGCTGCCCAGCGCATATCCCTGGCGCGCATGGAAAAACTGGCGGATGTCGTCAAAAAGGTACTGAAACAGGCAATAAAAAGTGGCGGGACCAGTCTGCGCGATTTCACGCGAAGTGACGGCAGGCCGGGTTATTTCAAGCAACAATTAAGCGTGTATGACCGTGCGCAACAACCCTGCGTGGTATGTGGGACCGCCATTAAACTCATCAAACAACAGCAACGCGCCACATATTACTGCCGAAGTTGCCAGCAATAGTCCCAGCTCAGACAAATCACCCCGCCATATGGCGGGGTGATTTTTTACTTACGAAACTCGCAAATCAGTACGTAAGCGCTACTATGATGTTAATGGTGTTACGTTTTTTGCAGACCAGCCCTTGGGTCCGGCCACCGGCTCATAAGTAACAGGTTGCCCTTCCTCCAAAGTTTTAAACCCAGTGCCGATAATTGCAGAGTAGTGAACAAATACATCTTCAGTGCCGTCCTGAGGCGCTATAAAACCAAATCCCTTGGCCTCATTAAACCATTTGACTTTACCTTCAGCCATGGAACTTACCCCCGATTTAGTACTATTTTTCTACGTCGTTTCTATGATGTTATGTAGGTTTTTAAGCACTGTAACCAGTTTTTTATTGATTATAGATATTATTACTTGCAGCAAACTAACGAAATGACTGGAAAAACCTTGCAGGACTTCCGGCGTGATTTACGTCTATTACCGCAGTGAATGGAAGTATAGTATTTATTCTGTAAAGATGCTATAAAGATCAATAAACAATCAGTATATCAATATTAAAATTTCGCTATGGGGGTATGCATTTTTTTTAAGTCGCCTAACACTTTGATCAGTAATTAAATTTATTAACAGTATGTTGAGCGTCAAAAATCCGCCCTCCCGGCCCCTCATCTACGGTCACAGCCTTAGCAGCCGCGCCACACACAGGAAAGCCGCTAACAGGTGGCTCAGTTTCCCGCTGGATTGGTTTCACTGCGCCTGAAGCACGGTGCCTGTCTCTCAACAAACAACCGGTTAAGTATCTGCACCGTTAACACCAACATCAGTCCCCACTCCAGTTTCATTAACGCGTAGTAATCATTAATGGATTCAGGTTGCGGGAAATCGACAATCTCATTGATCATTTCCTGCACCGCATTCACGTTAAACACACCGCTTTTTTCCAGTGCCGGCCGCGAGACATAATCCTGCAACTGGTTGATCTTGTCCCGGGTGAAAAACCATTCACGGATCGGTGTATAAAACGCGCGTTTCTTGAACTGTTGGGGATGTTGCGGCAAATGCGGCATCATGATTTTGCGCAATATATATTTCTCATCCATTCCATTGAGTTTTAGCCACGGTGGTATTTGAGCTGTGAGTTCCACCAGCTTATGATCCATAAACGGCACCCTCGCCTCGACACTGTGCGCCATGCTCAACCGGTCACTCTTCCACAATATCCAGCCGGGTAAACGCGTTTTGGTTTCAATATAAAGAGACTGATTGAGAGGGTGGCGATTTTCAATACACGGTTTCATACGCTGCACCAACTCATCCATTTGAAAATTATTTTGGGTACGGTGTTTTACATCATCCAGCAATATACGATCGGCGACCTCATCCAGCACGTGCCAATAGTCATACCAGGAGGGATAACAACCGTAGTGCTCAATGGTCTCCCATTGCCGGGCTGGTTCATGCAGTGCCAGTAGCATGCGCATATGCGCATCGGCGAAGTTTTCGGTGAACTCATTCATGTAGAACATTTCACGCTGTTCGGCGGTTTCCCTTTCGTTACCCCAGACACGGATCATGTCCTGACGATAACAATCATATCCTCCCAGGATTTCATCCGCGCCATCACCGGTGTAAACCACTTTGTAGTGCCTGTCACGCACCAGCCCCGATAACATAAAGTGTGGTATATCCACGGCCACACGTTGCGGTTGTTCCAGGTAATAGACGGCATCTTCCAGAATAGACAAAAACCCGTCCGGCCTGTCGTCATCAATAACCAGCTCGTCATTAGGTACGTGAATATGGTGGGCGATTTCCCGGGATATTTCGGATTCATCGTTGGCCTCGTTGGTAAAGGCAATGGTAAAACTCAACAGCTCGTTGTCGTAATGTTTGTTCAACATATACGTCGTTGTCGCTGAGTCGATGCCACCGGACAAATAAGCCCCCAGTGGCACTTCACCAATCATATGGGAAACCACCGCGTCATCCAGGGCGTCCTGAAAGCGCTGTTGCCATTTATCTTCGGACAGCGACTCGTAATGGTCGTTTTCGGGAAACTCCAGATCCCAATATCGTTCCGTGCGCGGCTCGGCGCCCGGCTCAATAGTCATGAGATAGCCCGGCTCAAGTTCAAAGATATTTTCAAAAGGTGTATAGGGGGCGACGGAAAACTGGTATTTAAAATAATTGGCAATGGAATGTATATTGAGTTTTGGTTCAACGTAACCGCTGGCAAAAATCGCCTTGATCTCCGAGGCACCGATCAACTTACCGCCGGTCCATGTATAGTAAAGCGGTTTTATCCCCATCCTGTCGCGTGCAATGAATAAACTGCCTGTTTCATTGTCATGCACAACAAAACTGAACATGCCGCGCAGGCGCGACAAGCACGCCTGCCCGTGGTGAATATACATGGCCAGCACAACTTCGGTATCCGACTGACTCCGAAATTCAAATCCCTGCTCTTGCAGGTTCTTTTTTAGCGCGTGATAATTATAAAGCTCGCCGTTATATATTATGGAAAACCGCCCGTCGCCGGATTCCATGGGCTGATGGCCGCCCTTGATGTCGACGATGCTGAGGCGGGTATGCCCTAGCGCAACGTGGCGTTTCAAGACCGATCGGCGGGCATCGGGGCCTCGATGGCCGATGGCGTCAACCATGGCATTAATAGCACCGTCGTTGACCGCGGAAAGCTCACTGTCAAAAATAAAACTGATGCCGCACATAGATGTTGTCCGTAATACAAGTAACGAAAAGATAACGTAAATAATGGCTTTGCGAAAGAGCAGCCGAAATATTCAATGAATTGGCGGGAGTGGAAGCTCGTAATACCGATAAAATGGGCGTCCTTCGATCACTATGGTACAACCGACCCATCGGAGTGGTGTCGCGGCGATCTCAGCACTTGGGAAATGACACAAATTTTAAAAATTGGACGAGAGCTTATCCTGCTGGATACTGGCGTTGTAGCTTCGACATAACTGTTCCGTCAGTTCAGGCACAACCTCAAATTGTCCGTGAACAATGCTTTTTTGTATCTGGGCTGCAATCTCCGAAATTTGCGGATAACCAAAACTGCTGCCCAGGCCCTTAAGCTTGTGCACGTGTTCGCGCAATTCCTGCCAGTTTTGAGACGCCAGTGCGATTTGAATAGCATCCAGCTTGTCCGGCAGATCCTGCTCAAATTGTTTCAACAGTTGCTGATATTCCGGGTCGTCCCTCAATTCCATTGCATTGCCTGGGTCAACATCCCGCTCTTGTTTGACCGGCTCTGAGGTAGCCGGTTTCAGGTATCTTACCAACACATCGTTGAAGCGGTTAACGTCGATGGGTTTTGTTAGATAGTCATCGACACCTGCCTGTTGGGATTGTTCGCGGTCTTCTTTGAGCGCATTGGCTGTTAGCGCCACAATGGGTTTAACGTATCCGGCAGCGCGTAACTTGGCGGTCGCGTCAACCCCGCCCATCACCGGCATTTGAGTGTCCATGAGAATAAGATCAAAATCTTCGGCGAGCGCTTCATCCAGCGCCTGTTTGCCGTTGCCCACCACGGTGGCACTTGCACCCGTACGCCGAATATACATCGAAATAAGTTTCTGGTTGTCCGGCGTATCTTCTGCCAGCAAAACCTTGCCTCGCAGTGAATTCGGTTTTAACAGAACATCGGCACGCTTTGCTTTGTCGTCTTCTCCAACCTGCCGGCGAACCCAGTTGTCCGCGGCAATGGGCCCTGGATCAATGGTAAATCGAAAACGGCTACCGATGCCCTTGCGGCTTTGACATTCGATATCGCCCCCCAGGCTGGTTACCAGTTCCTTGCAGATACAAAGCCCCAACCCGGTGCCGCCATAGCGACGGGTGTTGGAACTGTCCGCCTGTGAAAACGGGATAAACAGTTTCCCGACTTCTTTTTTAGTCATGCCAACGCCGGTATCGGTCACGTCGAATTGCAGCAGCCCGGTTGTATGTTGTACGTTGATTTTTATTTCGATATTGCCTTCGTCGGTAAACTTTATGGCATTACTGCACAGGTTTAACAGGATCTGTTTAAACCGCGTAGCATCGGTTTCAATCAAACGGGGTAATGGAAATTCATAATGTACACGGAAGCGCAAGCCTTTTTCTTCCGCATAAGGTCGCATGAGATATTCCACATCGGTGATGATTTCGAACAGCGATACTTCGCTCTTATCAATAACCAGTTGTCCGGCTTCAATTTTCGACATATCCAGGATATCATTGATAATCTGATGCAGATGATTACCGGCGCGTATAATACTTGTCACATGCTGTTTCATTTCCTCGCGCGAAATTGAATCGTCTTTTAGTAAAGTGGAAAAACCCAGCATAGCGGTTAACGGTGTGCGGATTTCGTGACTCATATTGGCAAGAAACGCACTTTTGGCGCTGCTGGCGGATTCGGCAACCTTAACTGCAAGCGATAATTCATCCTGCTTGTTTTGCAGCTTGTCGAGCATACGATTAAAAAATTCGGCCAATTGTCCAAATTCGTCCTTGCGGTCGTTGGCAAGGCGCGATGACATATCCCCTTCTGAAACAGCTTTGGTGGCGGACAAAAGTTTGTAGATGGGTTTGGTTACCAACAGATGAATCAGGCTAACTAACAGCAGGCCGAACAGAAAAAACATGGCACCGTATTTCAGCAACATGACTTTGCGCTGGTCCTTGATAATACGAGGGAAGGGTTTGTGATACAGTGTTAACTGTGCAATCAGCGCATCACCGGCTTCGAGGTTATTGGAATAGGGAATGCGGCGGACCACCTTTTCGAGCTGATCGTCGTTATGAACATCCTCACCAACATGAATCTTCCTCACACCGACGGAAATATCACCGGCAGTAAAATGCATCCCGGTCATAGCACTTTCCAGCACCTGTTTCATCTCCAGCGGTTGACCGCCCTCCAATTCCAGCAAATAACGGCTGGCAGCGTAAGCGATTCGGTCGGCATCAGATGCGATGACGTTGGGAAGTTGCCTGGCGAAATAGTATTGGGAAGCCGTGGCGGCGATCAAACCAACGGTAATCATCACCCATAGCATCGGCGCGGTAACCTTGACCGCAATGCTGGTACCCCAGTTTTTTTGCCAGTCAGATTCCGGTGATTGATTGGGGTCAACGCGCATTGGCAACAATTGAATTTATTTCAGGCCCAAGAACTGAAACATCATGACCATGGGGCAGATATTAGTAATCCCGGCCAGTAGCAACATAGCCGCCACAAACCAGGGGAAAAACCAGACGGGTCCGGGAAACAGTACATAACCGACCATTAAGAGAAACACAACGACAACGCGTAACATACGTTCGGAATCGATTTGCAGGGCGCAATGAGCGATACCGCGGCCAAAATCGACACTGCCTGCCCCATAGCGCAACCGGGTAACGACATGCGGTACCCTAAAATTCGTTATCACCTCGAAAGCAAGGACGCCGAGAAAGCCATACATCATGGCATCATTTTCGAGGTATAACGCAACCAACAGGTAAACACCCTGTATGGCCCGATACCAACGTTCTGTCATCGCACCACCAATCAGACCGGTCGGTTTTTTACGACCGCCACAACTAGCTGAACAACCTGCGGCTGATATCGCCACGTCCAACATCAACAGACAACATCTTTTCTACTGCTGATTCAATACTGATATCGGCCCCGGGCAATTAACCTTTATAAACCAGCATAATCTTACTGGTTTTATAACGTATGGGTTTTATTAATAAAATGGGTGATTTGAGCCACTGTTGGACTCCGCTACTCGTATCGTGCGCGAACGTAACTACGCAACATTCTCTAGATCACCAACGGTCCCCCAAGGATTGAGAAAACTTATCTGATATGGGTATTAGTGGAACTATTAGAAAATTTTATGAACTGTTGCTGTTTTTCACTGACATACTTGTATATGGTAATAAGATAAACCTGCACGGAAAAATATAAGGAGGTTGTCATGATTGAAAAGTACCACACCCTGCCTCACTACGACGTGGAACACGGCGCCAAAATTAGCCCGCACACCACCAAACGGGCCAGCAACGTCTCTTTGGATAACTCAGCACTGACTGTAATGACCGATTTAAGAGAGGCTATTCCGTTCACTATCGAGCCTACGGCTACGATTGATGCCACTAACGCAAAAATGATCGCGAATGGCGTTCGTTTGTTGTTTGTCACAGATAGCGAGGAAAATCTGCTGGGCATTGTCACCTATTCCGACCTTTGGGGTGCAGCGCCGGTCCGCTATATGAAAGAACATGGTGGTACTCGTGCCGATATCATAGTGCGGGATATCATGACGGTTAAAGACAGACTGAACGCGCTCAGATATGAAGATGTCTCCAGAGCCAGCGTCGGAGACATTATTCAGACCATGAATATACTGGGACGGCAACATACGCTGGTAACGGAAACCACCGATCGTGGCAATTCCATAATTCGAGGCATTTTTTCCACCAGTCAAATCGCACGCCAGGTTGGCCTTCCTCCCGAACCCAAAGTTCGCGCCAGTACATTTGCCGACGTGAAGCAAGCCGTGGTTTCAGCGTAACCTCAACGCAGGATTATCAATCTTTCACTTTTAGACGGCGATTCACTGCAATCGCCGTTTTTGTCTTCACTGGTCTAAAACGTATTATTCGTCTGGATTAGCAGCGTAGATACGAAGAGCGAACATTGCAACGAGCATAAATGGCGGGCACTGCAATCATTAGATAAAGGACGAAGACTGGCGGGCGCTGTAAAAAGAAAAAGGGCTGGTAAGCCCTTTTGCATTAATGGCGCGCCCGACAGGGTGAGAAGGAACCGAATGTCCGGGGGACATTCGCAGTCCGACGAACGACCGCACAGGGATGTGCGGGCTGGGAGTTAGCGAAGCCACATGCGTTGCGCCACGGATGGCGGGCACTGCAATCATTAGGTAAAGG